>CAYJHS010000328.1:0-2453 GCA_964369815.1 uncultured Desulfovibrionaceae bacterium | reverse complement strand
CCACGCATACATATATATAGGCACGCCACCAAGGCTAGACACTGAATCTACATAAAGCAAGGGCACAGCATATTTTTTCTTTAAGTCCCCAAGTTCTTTTAAGGGATTAAGAGTGCCTGACGGGGTTTCGCAGTGTACCGCCGTAATCATGTGCGGTTTCACCTCTTGAATGGCCTTTTCAATGCGCTCTAAGGCAGCGGCGCTGGAAAACGTTTCATCATATCCAAAGGAAACGTGCGTCACTTGGCACCCAAGACTCTTAGCCATATCACCAATACCATCACCAAAAACACCAGTGCCAAGGGCAAGCACCTTGTCTCCCGCACGCAGGCAACTTTTCAGTCCTGCCCACAGTGCCAACATTCCTTCGCCGGTCATGGTAATGACACTGTGTTCTGTGTTCATAATGCGAGCCAGAAGGGTGCTGGTTGATGTATATAAAGGAATAAAATCCTCTTCGTTTTGTCCATAATCTCTGGCAAGTACTTCACGCACAAAGCTTGGCACTTGTGTGGGGCCAGGTATCATGGAGATGGGCGTATACGTCATAGTGAAAAGTTCCTGTAAGAATTAGCTCGTCAGCATGGCACTGAGTATATACAAAATTTTTTAGATGTCCATATGCTCTATGTGACTTTTTTGCAATTTTTGCTCTAAAAAAAGCGATCCAACCCTCGCAAAACGCCCTGCATCGTCAGTTGTCATAAAATGACATTGACCGTTATTGTCATATTGCAAGCAGTTACACTCCTTAAGTGCAAGTCGTACTGCTTCCGCTGTTGTGGCGGCAGAATCCACAAGTGTAACCCCTTGCCCCACAACTTTCGCAAGCGCATGGCGCAAAGGAGGAAAATGCGTGCAACCCAAAAGCAAGGTGTCAGGGCGCTCCTCCACGGGTGGCTGTAAAAAAATATGCTGCAAGTATTGCCTTGCTACTGCTTCTACAATATCTCCCTGCATCCAACCCTCTTCAGCCAAGGGGACAAAAAGAGTACAGGCTTGTGCCGTAATCTTTGCTTCGGCACAAAGGGTACTAATGGCTTGATGATAAGCCATGCCATTGATGGTGCCTTCGGTAGCAATGACAGCAATATGCTTATTCTTAGTAGTGGTCACCGCCGCACGTGCGCCAGGCTCTATAACCCCAATGACCGGCAACGGCGCAAAAGCCTCTATGAGGGCAGGAAGTGCCGCCGCTGTGGCTGTATTACAGGCGATAACCAGCATTTTTATGCCTCGCTCCACCAGCTTTGCCGCAGCTTGTAAGGCATAGCAAGTCACAGTGTCACGGCTCTTGGTGCCATAAGGCAAGCGCGCAGTGTCTCCAAGATAGAGCAAATCTTCGCTTGGAAGGGTTTCATGTATAGCTTTTAACACTGTAAGCCCGCCCACACCGGAATCAAAAATACCAATGGGTAAATGTGTAGTTTCTTGTGTCATGTTTGTATTATAGTTTATCTTCTAAAAGTTCATAGCTTGCGCTGGTGACCGGTGCACGTAAAGTGTCAAGTACACGTTCAAGTAAAATCCCATAACGGCGTGGCTCACTGTGCCCAAAGGTGGCACGAATACCCACACTTACAAACTGTACCGCCCTATCCAAAGCCAGCGGTAAAGAATCTCCCAGCAAAAGTGCCCCTGTGACCACTGAGGCAAAAGCATCACCCGTTCCAGGATAAAATGCAGGGATATACGCACAATCTACGCGCCAAAAGCGCTTTTGTACTTTGTCATAAGCCACCACGGAGCTGGTGTTGGGCTGTGCGTTAATGGGCGCAGAAGTAATAATAGCAATACGTGGCCCCAATTCCGTCAAACGCACCAAGCGTTCTTTGGCTTCCTCAATGCTTATGTGTGTTGTATATGATATATCCAGCAACCAACACGCTTCAGAATGATTAGGCGTAATGCAATCGGCATGAGAAACCAAGGAACGCATACGCGCCACCATTTCAGGCGTCATGGTAGGATCAAGCTTGCCATTGTCGCCAAGTACAGGATCTATCACCGCTAAACCATGCGAGGATTTGCAATATTTAATGGTATCTTCTACCACTTCCATTTGCTCAGGTGAACCTAAAAATCCAGAGTAAATAGCCTCAAAGGACAAGTTAAGCGCACGCCAATGCTCAAGAAATTTGTGCATTTCTGGCGCTAAGTCGCAAAAGGAAAAATCAGTAAATTCCGTGGTGTGCGTCGATAGTACCGCTGTGGGCATAGGACATACCTGAATGCCCATGACCGATAAAATAGGTATTACCACCGTTAGTGATGTGCGCCCAAAACCTGATAAATCATGGATGGCAGCAACCTTAGGAACTGGTGTCCCAAACATTTTATAATCCTTTAATAAGTTTTAAGAACATTTAATAGGTTTTAAGAACATTTTTATGCAAGAGAGCTTCTGGGGGGAAACTTTTGTGAACAAAAGTTTCCCCCCAGACCCCCCTTCA
>CAYJHS010000327.1:0-2461 GCA_964369815.1 uncultured Desulfovibrionaceae bacterium | reverse complement strand
ATTAAAAGTGATTGCTTGGTTAAAGTTTGCTGTACTTCCGTTTGTGAAAGTGGCTATATTTGCAAAAGTTGTTGTTCCATTAAAGTTTGTTGTTTCATTAAAGTTTGTTGTACCATTAAAATTTGTCGCCCCATTGAAGCTTGTTGTTCCGCTAATATTTGCCGTACCGTTTATAACGGCATTTCCGCTGATAATGCTTGTGCCTGATGTGGAGAGATTATACACATTTCCATTATACGTAGTGGCATTTTGTGTAACAGAACCAAAATGCAAAGTAGCATTTTGTAATGTTACTGTTCCCCCAATGCTATTGTTAAGATTAAAAGTATTTGCTGTGGAATCACCGCTTATAGCAACAGTATAGGTACTATTACCACTTATGGCATCATCCATAATAAATCCACCGACTACGCTCCCCAAACCACCACTGCCTTTCATTTGAAAAGTGAGATCTTGAGCTCCTTGCACATATATGGCATTTGAGCTTGAACCTGCTGTATTGCCTGTAAATATATTAACTCTCCCATCCGCCACAAATTTCAAGTTTTCAAAGGTCCATATAGCTCCGCCATTATTTGCTGCGCTATTTCCTATAAAGTTTGACATGATAGTGCCTATAGACTCGTCAGTATAAATAGCTCCGCCTTCACCCCCTGAAAAGTTATTGATAAAGTCGCCGATTATTGTAGTAATACTTTGCTCATTATAAATAGCTCCGCCGTCAACGGATGCAAAATTACCAATAAAATCACCCTCTATTCTGCCAATGGAGCCATCTTCTGAGTGATGTTTCGAACTATTAATGGCTCCTCCAGATCCGTCAATGGGGCCTCCATCTTTGTCAATGGCAGAGTTACCAATAAAATTCCCTATCACCATGCCAATAGTGCCGCCAGTAGTATAGATAGCACCGCCGTCGTAGCTCTCAGCAGAATTGCCGATGAAATCTCCGATTATGCTGTCAATGGAGGCATCTTCTTCGGGATTATGAGGGTCTGTACCGGAGGCATCGTGCTTAATTGCACCGCCAAACGCAGTTGCGCTTATACCAATAAAGTTTCCACTTATGTTATCTGGAGGAGGATTGTACACGTCCGACTGTATGCGGCTACCTGCAGTGGTTATGGGCGTGCCGTTATTTTCTACTGCAAAATAGAGATAGTCGTCAGGGGTAGCTGTGGAACTGTCAAGAATTCTAAAAGTGTAGCCACCGACAGCAGGAGTTCCCGGCACACTCTTTATGGAAGTATAGGGATGGGCAACACTTGTGTTTGAGGCATCAAAAGCGACACCATAGGTCTTGTTTACACCATTTTCTACCGTGCTAAAAGTAGTGAGGTATTTGCCAGCCTCAGGAGTTGTGCCGGTAATATCTGTCATGGTATAGGCAGAGTTAGACAGCGTTGGGCTGATAGCTTGTGCCTGCATGGGCATAAGCATATTTGCAGACAGGGAAGCTGTCAACATTCCCACCACGGCTAACGAGCCGAAAGTATTCAGCAAATTACATTTTTTCAACACAGCCTTATAACGATTGATGAGATTGCCAATGGCGTTTTTACTTTGCATAAGAGCTCCTTAGAGTACAGAATATATATGAAATTGTTTTTTGAGCACAAAAAAAGTCCCTCTTTTCAAAGCGGAAAAAGGGACTTACAACAATAAGTATAAATAAAACTTTATAGGGTATAGATGTAAGAGAGAAGCAAAAAACACACCAAAACCTTGAATTATGTGAACATAGCTCATTTTATAGGCATATTTTGGAAGGTAATGGGCAGCTTCTTGCATGTTTTGCTCGTGCTTTGCTAGATTATAATATGTCTATTGATATATGTCCTCTTTACATTTAAATAGCCTATGTGTCAAGATAGGGCATGGGCGACATTGAGGGCAATATAGCTCAAAAAAAACTTGCCCGAAAAAAAACTTGCCCTTTGTGCAAGCAGGAATTATATAAAAAGGGAGCCGTAGCTCCTGCGCTAACAGAAACTACGGCCGGCAAGGTGGTTAACACCCCCTTAATGTGCGATTGCCGTGCTAGTTTTTTATGACCCCGTATCAGTGGCTTTGATACGGGGTCAACTATTTAGTAGGCTTTAACAGCCGTTAATAGGACGAGTATCAGAGCGATGACGGTTGCATAAAAAAGCTTCCGCATGACAGATACCCCCCTTTCTCGTAGTAAAACGAGCCTATACACCTTGCCGATGTAAAAAGAAGGGCAATCGCACATGCGAAGGATCGTTTATTTACTAAGCAACTTCAAGTCTTGAATTTTATCTTACATTTTGTGACGCACTACTATGAAGCGCCAAACATCGTGTATAAAAGAAAGGGGCAGAGTTTTCGCTCCGTCCCCTCGATTATACAATTTTTATAAATCAAACGATACTCACCTAAAACTCATACCTAAAGTTGGCAAATATCATATGGCTGGTTTCGTGTTCGCTTGCTTGTA
>CAYJHS010000326.1:0-2479 GCA_964369815.1 uncultured Desulfovibrionaceae bacterium | reverse complement strand
CTCCCGAAGGGTGTAGGACAATAGGCGCGTGTTGAGGGGAGACTGGGGGGAACTTTTTGCCGCCACCAAAACCCCCCCCCAGAAGATACCCAAAACTAGAATCTATGCCGTATGCTAAAGTACGCCAAGTGTTGCTCCCTTCTAGACTTTTTCTAAATTTTCCTATATCTTCTTACCATTCTAAACACAATATACTGGGAGAATCTGTATGCGCATGCTCAACCTTGGTTGCGGGGCTACCTTTCATGACCATTGGGTTAATATGGACTTTACTGATCACGGTGGTAAGGTCATTGCTTATGATTTGCGTCTTGGCATTCCCTTTGCCGATGAGACTTTTGATGTGGTATATCACTCCCATGTTCTTGAACATTTCCCTAAAGCATGGGGAGAGTTTTTTTTGCAAGAGTGCTTAAGGGTCTTGCGCCCAGGCGGCCTTTTACGCGTGGTAGTGCCAGACCTTGAGAATATTGTTCGTGCGTATTTACAAAGTCTTGATGCCGCTAAAGGGCAGGAAGATGGCGCAGAAAACAGACACCAATGGATGTTGGTAGAGCTTATAGACCAACTTACTCGCACCCATAGTGGTGGCGAAATGCTCAACTACTGGAAACAAAACCCTATACCCGAAGAAAAATTCGTTTTGGAGCGTGTGGGTAAAGAGGCTGAACTTGGTATAGCGAGCGTACACGGAAAACCTCCCATAAGCCCTAGCACAGCACTTCCTCCGGTAGAAACAGATTTTCTTTTAAGTGGTGAATTACACAAGTGGATGTACGACTCTGTTTCCTTAGGCAAGCTCCTAAGAGAATATGGTTTTGTAGAAATACAGCAAAAGACTCATAATGAAAGCGCCTTGCCGCACATATTACAATATGGCCTTGATAGCACCCCTGAGGGGGGCATTCGCAAGCCCGACTCCCTCTTTATGGAGGCAAAAAAAGCGCAAGCTTCTTCCAAGAATACGACATCACTGCCACGCATTGCTATGTTTTCCACCTCCGACGGTGGCGGCGCCGGCATTACTTGTGTCCGCCTCCATAAAGCCTTACGAGCTTTAGGGGTACCTTCCCATATGTATGTGGCACAACAACAGTTCTTCCAAGACAGAGTACATATCATTCCCTCACGAATAACAGCGCCAGGTGGCGGCTTACAATCTGATGGGCATAGAGCAGAAAAATGCTTACGCAAAGAGCTTATCCCCTACAATCATAAGCTGCACCACGCCCTCACTCGCTATCCGCAACGCCCAGCAGGTTCGGAGCATTTTTCCATGCCGGGGCAAGTTGTTCCTTTGCATAATGTGCCATTTTTAGAGGACTTTGATGTTTTACACTTTGAATGGGTAGCAGGCATGCTTGATCCATCCTTGTGCCTAGATTTTCTCAAAGGCAAGAAAATTGTCTGGTCGCTGCACGATATGGGCTCATTTACCGGTGGTTGCCATTATAGCAATGGTTGCCGTAAGTTTGAAGATGTGTGCGGTGCCTGTCCTGAACTTGGCTCTCAAGACCCCAAGGACCTTGCCTTTGAAACATGGAAAGCCCGTATGACTGCCTATCGAGAATTAGATATGCACATTGTTGCCCCCAGTGCTTGGCTTGCTGAACAAGCACAAAAAAGTTCTTTATTCAAAAGATTTCCTGTGCATGTTATTCCTTACTCACACCCTGTTGACACTTATAAGCCACTCAACCGAGAGCAAATACGCGCTTCACTGGGTATCAGCCCAGACCGCCTTGTGCTCTTTTTTGCATCGCAAAGTCTCACTAATACAAGAAAAGGCGGCATCTATTTAGTGATGCTTTTACAACTACTTGCAAAAAGCTCTTTAAAGGATCGTATTACCGTTCTTTTGCTTGGGCACAATCCCTCACGAGAATTTACTCAATCCGGTATCCATGTGGAGAGCCTTGGCTTTATGGACGAACCAACCAAGATGGTTCCGCTCTATAACGCCGCTGATGCCATGGTTGTCCCCTCATTAGAAGACAATCAACCCAATGTAATTGCAGAATCCCTCATGTGTGGTACTCCCGTCATTGCCTTTGCCAATACTGGTATGCAAGAAATGGTTCGCCATAATGAAACAGGTTTTTTGGCAGAAAACAAAAACGTGGAACAACTCTTGCATGGCATTCTATGGGCGGATAAAAACCGTCAAAACCCCCTAATGCGCAAGATTTGTCGTGCCTATGCTTTGGAACGCTGGGCGCCCACACAAGGAGCAGGTCAATTTTTGGAGCTGTAAAAATGCGTTGTGAAAAAATAACTGCAAGGACACTAGCCAATCAAAAAACACAAAATATGTGTCTTTGGTGCATCCGGTTTTATTGGCAGGCATCTTGTTATGGCATTGCATGCGCAAGGTCATACATTACATATTTTTTCTCGTAGTCCTTGTCCTGATTATTTATACGCAAACCCCAATGTACATGTTTTTCAAGGGGATTTTTACACTCAAAAAGAAGTAAGC
>CAYJHS010000325.1:0-2484 GCA_964369815.1 uncultured Desulfovibrionaceae bacterium | reverse complement strand
CACCACTAGGTATGGTATTAAGAGATGCTACACCACTATTGCGTAAGAAACCAGTATCAACTCTCATTCTACCACCTTTATCAACAGGTGTTTGAGAGTCTGCTATTGTATCTTGTATAGCATCTTTAACTACTTCTAACATCTCAGCTTTTGAACGTTCTACAAACTTGTCTATGGTAGCGTTAAATTGGTCAGCTATCGCCATTCTAACCTCTGTAGGGTACATTAAAGAGAAACCTTTATCAGATACAAATGGTTCTGTAAATGGTATTTGAGCCTTGCGGTTGTATTTCTTACCTAAGCTTAAATGTGTTAAACGAGTTCTACCGTCTCCACTGTCATCCCACCATTTAGTAACTTGTTCAGCTGTAAACAAACCCTCATCTATACTTTGTTGAATAGCTATATACTCACCTTTATTAAGGGCCATAGAGCTTTCTGTTACAGCTATGTTATTACCTCTCCAACGTAAAGCTTGAGTGTTATAAGCACTTATAAGTTTGTCGATATTGTCGGTTGTAAGCTTTTTACCGCTTTTGATAGCATCTTCAACTATTCTATCAAATCTTTTATCTCTTAAACCAAGTGTTAAATATTTCTCGTCTAAATTCTCTAAGTATTGTCTAGCTCTTAAAGACCAAGACACTTGCTGTGATGACATACCTATCACACCACCTTCACGTTTCTTAGTTGTAGAGTTTATTCTACCTACAATGTTTAAGGCTGTTGCTCTAGGGTTCAAACCTCTTATTTGCCCATCACCTAAAATACCCATAATACTCTTGCGGGTTTCTTCTTCTATATCTGTTATAAATCTACTTGAATTTGTTAAAAGTTCTTCTTCAACTCTTGGATTTCTCATGTTAAAAACAGGAACTCTCGCACCGAATGGAGTTTGAACACGACTAGGCCACAAACCTACTTGATATTCAGCTGCGTCTTTATAAACCTGTTCTATTCTATCTAAAATTGGTGATAATACTGCTTGAGACATACCACTTGCAGAGTATAAAGCCTCAACGTCATTGTTCTCAATAGCTTTAACCATCTCATCGATTATAGCTCTATCAGTAACTTTCTCCATAGCTTCAATAAATAAAGCTTGAACCTCTGGTATCGCTAATAAATATAAATTCTCTATTGTCCTTGCCATAGTTAGCCGCCCTTGCGGACTATGAACTTCCATGCAACTCTAACACCAGCGGCAGGCACTGATACATCTTCCACTATGTTATATCTAACACCGTCAATTTCTATTAAATCATTTACAGAAACCTCAACACCGTCTAAAACAGCTGTTGTAACCTCTAAGTCTGTCGCTGTTACAAATGATGAGCTTAAATACTTAAAGCTTACACCTCTTACAGTTCCTTTTAGGTCATGTAAAACTTCTTCAGTTTCTGCTGGTTGGTCAGGAGAGGGTGGTATTACCACACCGTTCTCATCCAAAACTTCTACAGGTTCAAATTTAACAAGCTTAATATCACCTTGACGGAAAGTGGATAAAACATCTGATGCTACCGCTTGTAAATCTTTATAGAAATCCATTATCTCGTTACCTCTCCTGATAGGGTACTTGTTTGTGCGTCAGGTGTCATCAAATCACTTAATAGCGAATAAACTACAGGGATTTGAATTTGTGCGTCTGATGCACTTACCACACTCTTATTATAGGTAACCGACACAGCACCTGTAACTGCTACAGATGCGTAAGGATTTGGAGTGTAGTCTTTTTGTAAATATGTTACATCACCTAAAACTCTAAAAGTTGCCTCATAAACAGCTTTCAACAATTTCTCTGGGATGTCTGTGTCACTATATAAATGGTAAGGATAAACATATTCTTGAGCAGATTTCCTAGGCCATTGACGTTCTTGATTGAAGTCATCTTTGTCACCGATAAACGAACCACCAAATGTAGAATCTATCCATTCTGATGATACAAGAAGTGCTGAAGTAATGCTGTCATCTGTAATCTCAGATAAATCAACACTTAATTTCATACCTCGTTTAGTAACGTAATCTCTAAAATCACAAGCACTTCCATATATCATCTTAATTCTCCTAAACCATTAATTCAGCTAATTTCTTAGCTTCTGCCTCAGCTTTAGCTTTTTCTTCAGCTTCAACATCAACCTTTGGTTCAGCTTTAGCTTTTTCTTTTACTGGTTTTTTATCTTCAACTTTTTCATGAAGCTCAGCGTTGAAATCGTAAGCATTGATAACCATTTCAATACCTTCTTTTTTCAATCTAATTTTAACTGTTTCCAATTTCATGTTTTATCTCCTGATAATAAGTGGGTTGGAGGGGCGTTAACCCCTCCGATTTTATTAACCTAACAATGTTACGATATGTTCTGGTTGAATAACAGATGCACCCCATGCAAGGTGAACAACTGCTTTCATCATTAACTCACCTTCGTAAACACGAATTTCGAAAGCAAGACCTGAACGTGGGTCAGTAATCATGTAAGAGTCAATAGC
>CAYJHS010000324.1:1881-2495 GCA_964369815.1 uncultured Desulfovibrionaceae bacterium | reverse complement strand
TAATTTATGTTGTAGGCTTTGAAAATCAAGAAGATTTTATCCAAAATTTCCATAATATAATGCCTAAATTCCAAAAAGATGGGCGCACTACAACGCAAGTTTTTCAACAAGTATTCACCGAAGTGTTTGCAAAGGGCTATGCCATAACCTATGGCGAACTTATAAATTTAAAAACGCAAACACTTTTTCCCGTAGAGTTGACCCTTAAAAAAGTGCGCTTTGACGACGTAGATCGAGCCATTGTGTACCTAACTGACCTTTCCAAGCAATACAGCTTAATGCAAGAAGTTCAAGAGAGCCACAAAGCTCTTACTCTTGCCCTTGATGCGGCCGAAAAAAGCTCTAAAGTAAAAAGTGAGTTTCTCGCTAACATGAGCCACGAGATACGCACCCCTATGAATGGAATCTTAGGGCTCCTACATCTTCTTTTATTTACAGATTTGCAAGAACAACAAAAATCCTATGTGGATAAAATTCTCTATTCTGCTGAAAGTTTATTACGTATTATTAATGATATTTTAGACTTTTCAAAGATAGAAGCAGGCAAGCTAGAAATGGAATGCGTTCCTTTCACCCTAGAGGAACTTAAAGAAGAGCTGTACACCCTCTTTGCC
>CAYJHS010000324.1:0-1863 GCA_964369815.1 uncultured Desulfovibrionaceae bacterium | reverse complement strand
TGTTATCCCCGAATATGGTACAAAAATTACTTATATTTTCTCCGTAGAAGACACAGGCATTGGCCTTAGCAAAGAACAATGCTCACGCCTCTTTAATGCCTTTAGTCAAGCAGATACTTCCACTACCAGAAAATATGGCGGCACCGGTCTTGGTCTTGTTATTTCCAAGCGCATCATTGAAATGATGCAGGGCAATATTTGGGTCGAAAGTGCCGAAGGCGTAGGTTCCACGTTCCGCTTTAGTGCCACCTTTGATGTGGACACAAGCCATATTGAAAGCATTTCACAAACAAAATCTCTCGATATTGCACCCTTGCAAAACACCCCACGTGGGCATATCTTACTTGTGGAAGACAATGAAATTAATCAACTTATAGCAGTTGAACTTATTACCAATCAAGGGCATAGTGTTGATGTTGCACAAAATGGAAAAGAAGCCATTGATATGCTTGAAAAACAGCACTATGACCTCGTATTTATGGACATTCAAATGCCTATTATGGACGGGCTTACAGCAACACGGAAAATCCGTGCACAAAGTAAATTCAAAGACTTACCTATCATTGCCATGAGCGCACACGCCATGAAAGGTGACAAGGAAATCAGCTTAAGTCATGGTATGAATGACCATTTAGTTAAACCCATACAACCAGAAATTTTGTATGAAGCAATTAATTTCTGGCTCACACAATGATTAAATTCCTCATTTTACCCATGAATTTAGGCGATAACTTGAGCTTTACAAGACTTATAAGGTAGGTTTTATGTCACTTATTAACAGCTGTATGAAGAGCGTTCCCGTAGAACAAGCCGTCGGGCACATCCTCTGTCATGATATTACTGAAATTGTTGCCAATGAACGCAAAGGCGCTGCCTTCAAAAAAGGACATATCATCAGCAACGAAGATGTTGCAATACTACTGCGCCTTGGAAAAGAAAATATTTATATATATCAGGCACAAAAAGGTATTTTACATGAAAACGACGCCGCCATGCGCATCGGCACTGCCATCACCGGCACACATCTTACCTTTTCAGATATAAGCGAAGGACGTATAAATTTTCTAGCCGACTGTCATGGGCTTTTGCAAATTGACGTGCAAAAACTTATGGAAATAAACTGCCTAGATGAGATTTCTGTAGCAACCCTACACACTCTGCAAGAGGTACAAAAAAATCAAGCCGTGGGCGGTACGCGCATCATTCCTCTCCTTATAGAAGAAGAAAAAATTCAACACCTAGAAAACCTAATCACAGCGCCAATTATCAATATTTTACCCTTCAAAAAAGCCAAAGTAGGTATTGTCACCACCGGCAGTGAAATTTATCATGGACGTATTAAAGACGCCTTTGGCCCCGTACTACAGCAAAAATTTTCTGCCTATGACGCAGAGATTTTAGGTCAAGAATTCACCAGCGATGATGTGGAACTCACGGTACAAGCCATACAAAAATTCAAGACACAAGGTGCAGATATTATTGCTGTTACTGGTGGAATGTCCGTCGACCCCGACGACCGTACCCCTTTGGCAATTCGCAAAAGCGGCGCTGTCATTACCTCATACGGAAGCCCTGTTTTTCCCGGCGCCATGTTCCTACATGGCAAACTTGAAAACACACACATTGTAGGACTTCCCGGCTGTGTAATGTATCATCGCGCCAGTATTTTCGATATTATTGTCCCCCGCCTCTTGGCCGGCCTTGAAATAACAAAACAAGACATTGCCATGCTTGGACACGGCGGCTTTTGCGCTTCGTGTAAAACCTGCCACTATCCCATTTGCGGCTTTGGTAAAGGACACCTTTAAGCTGGAAATTAGTTTTTTCTGGGGGGAAACTTTTGTGAACAAAAGTTTCCCCCCA
>CAYJHS010000323.1:0-2512 GCA_964369815.1 uncultured Desulfovibrionaceae bacterium | reverse complement strand
TATTAATCTGGGACGCCCTATTTACAATGGATTTACCTACGGCAAATACCACATATTTCTTTTGTAGTCCCCACATTACGTGCACAGAAATAGTGCACTCAGGGAACAAAGCATACAGCATAAAGCGGTTGGTAGTCCAAATAGGATTAGCTTCACGAATATCAAGCTCTATGACGTTACCGTGTATAACCGAGCATTCTTTCAGTTGTGCTGCAGCTTTTTCTTTATGAGAGTTATAAAGCTCGGTGCGCTCCATAACGTCAGGATCTTCCATAATTTCTTCGACATTTAATTCCGTACAAAGGCCAATAAGTTTAATCATCAGTTCATAGTTGCTGATACGAAAATCACGGAAACGTCCAAGTCCAGTACGTGGATCCATAATATAATTGAGTAAAATCCAATTGTTAGGATTAAGAATGTCGTCCATAGTTAGCTGAGCAGCGTCAGACTTATCCACAGCTTCCATCATATCTTCAGAAATATTTGGAAAAGCCTCTTTGCCACCAAAATGATCATATACCACACGTGCAGCAGAAGGAGCCTTGGCATTGATAATATGATTACTTGCACACCCTTTGGAGCGTAAAGTTTCTGAAAGGTGATGGTCAAAACAAATATGCACATAAGGGCTGTAAGGTAAGTTTGTTGTAATATCTTTATTTGTGAGCTCAATGCGTCCGTCTTGCACATCCTTTGGGTGTACAAAAAGAATATCACCTACAAGGCCCTTTTGCTTTAGCAATACAGCACATACTAAACCATCAAAATCACTACGTGTTACCAAGCGATATACGGCAGCCATAACGTATCTCCATTAAAAGTAAGTTGCAATATAGAGAAAATTCAGAGTTTCATTCTCCTAAATGTCTCCGTATTTTGCCTATAATATCAGCTTCTGTCAAGTTATGTAAAAGTTTTTTAGAAAATTTTTAGACTTATATTTTGTGAGATATTTTGCCCTTGCTTTGAAATTTTATTTATTTATACTACACGCATGGAAAATATAAATGCTGACAATATATATGATGTGATTATCCTTGGAGCTGGCGCTTCTGGTTTGCAATGTGCTCTTACTGCCAGTGAGCGCAAACTACGTGTTCTGCTCCTTGACCACAATACCAGTGCTGGGCGCAAAATAGCTGTAAGTGGGGGTGGAAAGGCCAATTTCACCAATTTGCATATGGGAAGTGCTTATTATCACGGTGAGGATGTCAGTTTTGTTGAACCATGCCTAGACGCTTTCCCTCCCAAGAAAATTTTAGATTTCTATATAAAACATGGCCTATTATGGGAAGAGCGAGAACATGGACAATTATTTGGTCTACATACAGCACAAAAGCTTGTAAATGCTTTTTGCCAAGACTGTGAAGACCTTGGGTGTGAATTTTTATATAATCATTCCATACAATCAGTGCATAGAACGGAAGACATTTTTATCATTCACTGTAGCGACAAAGACCAAAAAGAGAAAACATTCTTTGCGAAAAGCCTTGTACTGGCTCTTGGCTCTCCCGCTTGGCCACAAGTGGGGGCGTCTTCCATGGGACTTGCACTTGCAGCACAATTTGGACACAAAACAAAGCCCTTCCAAGCAGCGCTGGCCCCCCTGATTATGCCCAAAAGCTGGGAACTTGCGCACTTAAGCGGCATTGCCTTACCTGTACGCATATGCATCGCGGGGGCGCATATCAACGAAGCCTTGCTTTTTACACATAATGGCATTAGTGGTCCGGCCGTTTTGCAGGCATCGTGTTATTTTAATGAGGTATTACATGGCAATACAGTACAAAGCTTTGAGATAGACTTTTTACCACATTTGCACTTGGAAACTTTTTTAGACGCACCAGAATGTGCAAAGCTTTTTTTGCGTAACTTGGTTAATCGTCATATGCCTGAGCGCTTGGCAGATGCTTTGCTCCCTGAAGATATTGCACGGCGAAAAATAGCGGAACTTTCGCGTAAATCTCGCCAAAAAGCACATCAATGTGTGCATAATTACAAGATTTTTCCGCTTAAAAAAGATACTATGTCTAAAGCCGAAGCTGCTTTAGGAGGTGTTTATACTCAAGATATAAATGCATGGAGTATGGAAAGTTTATTAACAAAAAAGCTTTTCATCACGGGTGAACTTCTTGATATTACAGGACATCTAGGGGGATACAACCTTCATTTTGCCTTTGCTAGTGGCTATTTAGCTGGGTTAAATGTGTAAAAAAGTTTTTGAATAACAGTAGGTAGAAAATAATATTCAATTTTTCTATAAAGAATTCTATGAAGAAAATAATTACCTCCCTTTGTCATGTTACACTGTGCGGCCTTATTTTGCTAAGCTTTGGTTGTGCTAATAAATCTGCAACTTTCACGGCACATGCTCCTACCAAACAACACGCAGAATATAAAGATGAAAACCAAAAAAATCCTGCCTTGACTTCCTCTCAGGCACCCATGCGTTCTATAGCATATGTGAACACGCACACCGCTAAATCTAGCCCCCATAAGGCTACGGTTG
>CAYJHS010000322.1:0-2518 GCA_964369815.1 uncultured Desulfovibrionaceae bacterium | reverse complement strand
TCAAGAAATAGCTAGCATCACCGCCGGCTTTGCTGAGGAATAAAATATATGTGTCTTGCTGTCCCTGCGCAAATAGTAGAACTCTTAGAAAATGGCATGGCAAAAGCCCGTGTGGGCGAAGGACAAACCTTTATCACCGCATCCGTCATGCTTTTGCCTGAAGAAGCCGCCATCGGTGATTAAGTTATCATCCATGCTGGCTTTGCCTCGCACAAAGTGCGAGAAGAAGCCGCCCTTGAAACCATTAGCCTCTATCGTGAAATTCTTGCTATGGAAGGCGAGAATACTCCCACATAGTTTTGACGGTATACTGTAGTGCAAGACTTAAATTTTTTAAATGAAACTGGCCCTACCCTGCTCCTTGATATAGGCAGTGGCACACAGGATGCGCTCTTAGCTTGCCCACACCAAGAGCCAGAAAATTGGCCTCATTTTGTCCTACCCTCACCTGCCAAGCTTGTATCCCAAAAAATCCAAGCACTAACTACTCTTAAAAAAAATATTTGGCTTCATGGGCACAATATGGGCGGCGGATTTATGCGAGCCCTTTTGGCACACCAAGAAGCGAAGCTAAAAGTCTTTTGTAACCAAAGCGCTGCCACGGCCATTCACGACAGCCTTGAACGTCTACAAGCTTTGGGTATTGAAATCACAGAAGCAGCGCCAAAGGGCACCATTCCTATTTTTCTTGCCGACTATCAAAGTGGTATCTGGGAAAATATGTTGCGCTCTTGGGGGCTTCCCACACCAAACTTAGTGGTGGCAGCAGTGCAAGACCACGGTATTTTCCCCTCGGGTAATCGTCAAGGGCGTATGCACGGCTGGACAAATCTTTTGCAGCAAAATCCCTACCCCGAAAATTGGCTATACACTCATGTAGAAGCACAATGTCCACAACACACTCGCCTTGCCAGTTTACAAAAACTCACCGGTGGCTCTGTGGCCGACACAGGCACAGCGGCTATTTTGGGCATGCTTTCTGTACCAGAGGTACGTGCACGAGCAGAGCGTGAAGGTATAACCATTGTTAACGTGGGCAATAGTCACACTTTAGCCATGCTTATCTATGACAATAAAGTACAAGGTATTTTTGAACACCACACCGGTCAGCAATCAGTAGAAGAGTATCTACAAGATTTACACGATTTTCGCCTTGGCTGGCTCCCAGATGAAAAAGTACGTGCTTCTGGCGGACATGGTGTGGCTTTTGCCCCCCGCGCAGAAGAAGCAGGCTCCTTTGCCCCCACCTTCATCATTGGCCCACAACGAGAACGCTTGCGCGGGCACGGACAATTTTTAGCACCGCACGGGCATATGATGTTGGCGGGCTGTTATGGCCTGCTTAGTGCTGTAGCGGCGCAAATTAACGCTAACTAACTTTTTTATAAACAATAATTATACATAGACATTCACTATAACACACTTAACATAGGATACAAAGATGGAAGTTTTTGACAATGCAGAATTATGGTCCAGAGAAACCATTGAAGATGTGCAACACAAACGCTTATGCACAACCCTTGAACAAGTCAAAAAATGTGACTTTTATGCCAAGCGTTTAGCAGAAGCAAATATTGATATCTCATCCATCAAAAGTGCCAAAGACATCACAAAGCTTCCCTTCACCACCAAGGATGATTTGCGTGCCAACTATCCCACAGGTTTACTGTGCGTTCCTCATGCAGACATTGTACGTATGCACGTTTCCAGTGGCACAACCGGCACTCCTGTTGCAATTTGTCACACCCAAAATGACTTAAATTCTTGGGCCAGCCTTATGGCTCGTTCCATGCACATGGTGGGCATACGCCGTGAGGATGTTTTCCAAAATATGTCAGGATATGGACTCTTTACAGGTGGTCTTGGCATCCACTATGGCGCTGAGTGTCTGGGGTGCTTTACCATTCCGGCAGGTGCCGGCAACTCTCGCCGTCAGTTAAAACTTGTAAAAGATTTTCAAACCACCGCAGTGCATATTCTACCCTCCTATGCGCTTATTTTAGGTGGACATCTTGAAGAAGCCGGCGAAAACCCAAGAGAGCTGCCCATCCGCATTGCTCTCATAGGCGCAGAACCCTATACCGAAGAATACCGTCAGCGCATTGAAAAAATGTTCGATATGAAAGTATATAACTCCTATGGCTTATCAGAAATGAATGGGCGTCGCCTTTGATTGTACCTGCCAATATGGCTTTCACTTTTGGGAAGATGCGTATATTGCTTAAATTATTATTCATGAAACTGGTGAAACTGTGCCCGACGGTGAAGTAGGAGAGCTTGTCATGACAAGTCTGTGCCGTGAAGGGATGCCCATTATACGCTATCGGAGACGCGATTTAACACGTTTTCTTCCAGGAAAATGCGCCTGTGGACGTGAACACAGACGCATCGACAGAATTTTAGGCCGTGCTGACGATATGTTCATTCTTAAGCGTGTAAACATTTACCCAATGCAAGTTGAACAAGTCATCATGAGCTTTAGACAAGTTGGACAAAATTACTTGATTATCCTTGAAAA
>CAYJHS010000321.1:0-2536 GCA_964369815.1 uncultured Desulfovibrionaceae bacterium | reverse complement strand
CTTTGGCAAAAGTTCCCCTTCCCCCCTCAACAGTAATGTCTCATTTATAGATTATATTCCACAAGGTCTTGCTTAAGCAACCAGTGGATGTGTGCCATGAGCACTTCTTCTGAAAACTTTTTTCCCCATGGGCTATTTTGAGCGGTGTGAAGAAGTTTTTCCATACTGACGCTTTTCGTGCATTCTTTAAGCAATGCATAGATAAGGCTATCTACAAGGTTTACTGCTGTTAGGCCGTAATTATTCCACATTTCTTGCTTATGCAAACAGGCGAGGCCAAGTTCCGTACAGCAGAGCACACTTTCATTGTGCAAGTTATGGCTAGTATAACACGCAAAGGCTTGCCCAAAGGCGAGGCTGTAGGGATGCTTTGCTGTGCGTAACTGGGCTTCTTGTTCCGCTGAAATAGGTGTCGTTTCAAGCTTTTGCCAAAAGTTTATCCATTCTTCTACCACATGGTCAAAGGTATAAATTTTTGCGGCTCGTTCTTTGGCTTTTTGGCCCATTTTTTGTCGCAAGTCTTTATCGCTCAGCAATCTATAGAGGGCGTGTTCTAACTGCGGAATATATATGACTGTTTGTTGGCTGCGGAATAATTGATGGATTTTATTAAAGTACACACTGGCCATAGTATCTAGCATTGGTGTGTGACTTGGGGCAAGGGTGGGGATGAGCAATCCGGTTTCTTCATGAATCACAATATCTTTGTAACCGTCCCAGTTACTGGCAATGACTGGCAAGGCTGACTGGGCGGCTTCTACAAGGGTGAGGCCAAAAGTTTCTTGTATGTTATCTGTGGGTGAAACAAACACATCTGCCGCTGCAAAAAGCTGTTTTTTGAGGGTACGCGAAGGGTGTGGACTTATGGCAAAGGGGATATCCCAAGCTTTGGCAAGGTCTGTATATTGTTCTTCTATTTGTGGGTCATCTAAAGTGCCAGCAATATAAAAAAAGAAAGGCAGTTGAGGATATTTTGCTCGAATACGTCTGAGTGCAGCAAAAAAAGGTCGTACATCCATTTTATCCACAATGCTAATGCGCCCATAGAGGAGAATGAGCACCGTTTCGGGGGCAAGTTTTAACTCTTTGCGCAAGCTTTCTCGCATGTTTGGGTTGTTCCCAAGTTCTGGGTCTGGCACGCCAAGGGGGATGACGTTAAGGTGTGGTTCTTGCCAATGGTCTGGAATAGCGCGAGTTTTTCTTGCATGCGCATACCAAGCTTGCATAATGGAACGGCTTGCATGAGAAGTGCAACCAATGCCGTCACGTGGGCTTGTGCCTTGCCAGATATGCCCCAGAGTACTTTGGGCATACTCAATATAGCTTATGGTATGATTAACAGCAGTTATGGGGAAGATTTTTGGCGCTAAAGCATTGCGTACATGGCACATGGCGGAAAATTCTGTGACTGGATCTGAAAAATGGCATACTGTATAAGGGATGATTTTTAAGCGTTTTTCAAGTTGAGTTCGGGGAAAGGCATGCAACGCACCTTGTGCTAAAAGAGCTTGTGCTTCCGGTACTTCTTGCCAAGTCTGCGTGAGCTGTTGAGGATTATCCACATAAAAATGATATAAATCGAAGGGGTTTTTGCGAAAAAGCGCATTCATAAAGCCACGATTGGCTTGTTTACGTCCAAAAATGGCACCATCTTCATAAAAAGGGTGTAGAGTAAGAAAAATTCGTGACATGGACTTTCCTTAGTGCGTTGGGGTTAACATGTGAAATTTTATGCAAAAATATATGAAAATGTGCAATTTGAGTTATTTTCAAAAAAGTTTGACTTATGTAAAGTCCTTATATACTTTTTTTATATCTTTTACAAGTGGTTAACAGCTAGAGAATGGAGGTCAATAATGTATGTGGTAAGTGCTTGCTTAGCAGGGATAGCGTGTCGGTATGATGCAAGGGCGATGCATTGCCCAGAGGTCTTGATGCTTGTCGCAGAAGGTAGGGCTTTGGCCGTGTGTCCGGAAGTCCTAGGTGGTCTTGCAACTCCACGCACTCCAAGTGAAATAGTGCATGAGAAGGTTATTACCAAGGATGGGCAAGATGTGACTACGCCCTTTATGCGAGGAGCGCAAAAGGCGTTGCAGCGGGCACTGAAAAAAGGTTGCACGGCGGCGATACTCAAGAGCCGTTCGCCATCGTGTGGGCGTGATAGTGTGTATGACGGCACCTTTACAGGCACTTTAGTCAGTGGGCAAGGCGTCTTTGCTAAGATGTTGCAAGATGCTGGGTTGCGCATTTATACAGAGGAAGATTTACCTACAATTTTTAAAGATTAGACAAAAACCACATAGTAAAAAATGTGGATATTGCCTTAACTCAGCATCCCATAACAAGTGCTTTATAGCGTTTTTCACTGGTATAGCATAAAAATACTGGCATCAATTACATCGGTGCCAACTGTATTTTTATGCTATACCAGTGAAAAACTTAACTTTGTATGCCGCAATGTTTATTTATTGCAAATCAAACTAAGCTACCTATGAGGATGTTGCAAAATGCAATTGGTGTCCATGCAATTGACACC
>CAYJHS010000320.1:0-2547 GCA_964369815.1 uncultured Desulfovibrionaceae bacterium | reverse complement strand
ATGAAGAGGACGTTGACTATAGTGCGGATACATATGCGCCATGAACAAAACTCCTTACAATATTTTCCAAACACAACTTTTAAAAGTTTCTCTGTCAGTATAAAGGGTTACATTTCTTCATGCACACGCCCATCCCATATGTGCATCTGCCCATGAAGAAATTTGATTGGGTACGATAGCACTACTAGAACTTGTTTTCAATAGCTAAGTTGTAGGATTTTTGGGGTATTAACTCTCATTTTATTTAACATACTTGATGGAGTTTATATTTTCTTTCACCCTTAAAAGCAGACAGCTTGCCTTACAGTCCTAGTTTCCCCACCCGTCCGGTAAAAATGTCCACACAGCCTTGGAACCAACCTCTAGAGTACCAAGATGTGGCCTTGCGCTTTGCCCACCTTTATGTCGACGCATAATAGTAGCCGCATTGACAGTAAGCATGCGTAATAATGCTTCTAAAGGAAAGTCATGTTTGTCTCGCAAGTACTCAGCATCCTGCCAAACATTGAGGTCTTCATTGGAGCTCAAACCATCGGTACCAAGACATAAGTATATGTGGGCTTTAGCAAGTTTCTTCAAAGGCGCTGTTCCTACAGCAAGATTGGCATTGGAACGAGGGCAAAGGCACACCGTCACCCCTGCTTGAGCTAAAATTTCTATATCCGTATCACTACAATGTACGCAATGTATTGCTAGGGTATTACTTCCAAGTAGCCCCAATGACTGTGCATAGGGCACAGGATTTAGCCCAGGCGCACGCCAGTCTTTTGATAAAACTACAGGAGTATACAGATCCACAAGGGCGCCACGGCCTGTGCTCAGAGCTTGCGCCTCTTCAGGAAATTCCGCAAGATGCATGGAAAAAGGCTGCCCCGCATTTTGGCACCAAGCATGCACTCTTTGCAAAATACTCGAATCCGTGGAGTACAGCGCATGCCCGCAAGGAGCAATGGAAGACTGAGTCTGGTGCACACTTTGCTTTGCTAATACTTCTCGTACCCGTTGAGGAAGGCCACTTTCTGCGTGCCACAGATCAGCAAAGCCAAACCATTCTGCCAAGTGCAACACCTCTATATCTGTCTGTAACCCACTCTGTGCTGCGTGTGCTACTAGGGCTAAGCCGGTGTTGGTATAGTCAGCAAAAAAAGCTGTGCCTACATCCCTCATGTTCATGACACTTTGCGTTACAGACTCTTGCTCAAAAGGTAATGACAGCAAAGGAATAAGACTCTTAAGCCAAGGCACAAAACCTTCTCCCCAAAGGGTTTTTCCGGCTGTATGCGCAAGCTGAATATGCGTATGTGCGTTGATAACCGCCGGCACAAGCACTTCGCCCATGGCTGTCAGATCTGTTACATCAAGACCAGCGGGCACCGCCTTGGGCGAATATTTACCCAAAAAGACAATACGCCCCCCCTCGGTAAGCACAAGGCAATCATCAATACGTGCCAAAGGCGCAAAAAGAGCGTCCGCACAAGCGGCTTTTTCACCCTGCAAAGGGATGCACTGACGCACACGATAAGCTTGAACGTTATTTTTCATCAATGAATCGATATTCTACCTCCACAGCATAGTCCATATAGGAAGAACCTCTCTCATAAGTTTTAGTTTTAACAGTATATTCCATCAGCTTGCCTTCATCGGATTTTTCCACACGTGCCGTGCCCACAAAGGTTCCATTTTCCATTTGCTTAAAGGTGAGCGATGTAATATTGCCAAATTTTTCTTCTATGACTTTCACCGATCTTGCCTCCACATCGTCACGCACAAAGTTGACTTGAAATACAAGTATCAAGGAGAAGACTAAGATTCCTGTCATGGCCAATGAAACCTTCCTGCGTATACTGTATAAGAAGGTGTTATCTATGAGGATGACAATAAAAGTATATGCAAAAAACAGCGCCCATGATCCAATGGTAAGGTAGAGAAAAAACTTAAATGTACTAAAGGTGAAGCTCGTCGCTAAAAGTAAATCAAAGCTTGGGGGATTAAGCGCTTTATACAGTGCAAAAAAAACAGCCGAACATACAATTAAATAGATAATCACTTGCCACCAAATTTTTTTCGAATCAACCTCCAACTTAACCTTCACTTCTGATTTCATGGCGGCCAGAGTTAAACGAAAAACCTCTGCAAAATCTTTTCTCATACTCATGCTCCTTTTTTGAATAATCGCTCATTATAAAAAACAACAGTTGTCTTACGTGATAATCCCCAGTGTACAGCTAAAAAAACCTGCATAAAGCAGGCTTTTTTATAAATTTCTTTTTCATGTTGTACAGACGGTTTTCCTAAATACCTTCGTATGCACTAGGCATGTAAGTGTTCCAAAAAGAGAAAGATCGGAGGAAGGCGAAGTTTTTTACAAAGGAAGTATATCAAAACATACATGCCCGAAGTAAAAAAACAAGCCTAACAAAGCTAGGTTACCCTTTTTTAAGCGTTTACACTAGCCGTAAAGACGCTTAGCACTTACCAGTGCAATCCCATTAGCCGTAAGGGCCTCTACCGCCTTTTCAGCACGGTCAAAGCGGAAACTCATTGTGG
>CAYJHS010000319.1:0-2564 GCA_964369815.1 uncultured Desulfovibrionaceae bacterium | reverse complement strand
GGGGGGGAAGGGACCTTTTTTCAAAAAGGTCCCTTCCCCACAAAAAAATAAAATATCATCCCTTCCCGAAAAATATTTTTTGCACCCGTGGTAGCGGGTAGAGACAACACAAAAATATTACTAGAAAAAATACTGGTATAAAGCCATATAGCTTATGGAAAAAAGTTTTTCCGCTCTCTATCTTTGCCATGCCGGTAAGGGCTTGCTCTTTGAATTGTGCCCCTTGCAGGCGCACCCGTCCAAAGTTATCTACAATGGCAGAAATACCTGTATTAGTTGAGCGAACAAGCCACCGTCCTTGCTCCACAGCGCGCATAATGGCCATATCTAAGTGTTGTTTGGGAGCTGGGGAGTCTCCAAACCAGCCGTCATTGCTGATATTTATCAATACGTTGGCGCCAGCATCCACCCGCTCTTGCGCAAGGTCTGGGAATATTCCTTCATAACAAATGAGCACCCCAAGGGCAAGTGCCTCGTGTTGGACAGGTTTTGTTTGCGTGCCGGGGGTAAAGGTACCAATGCCTTGCAAAAGTGCTTCAAGGAAATTCCATTTCAGCCAACTTGGAACATATTCCCCAAAGGGCACTAGGTGCACCTTGTCATAGTAGCCTCCAAGGGTTCCATTGCTCCGCAGTAAATAGGCACGATTAAAGGGCATATTCACGCCCCGTGCATCACGATGCATAGCCGGTGCCCCTACTAATAAGGGCGTTTGCAGCTCTCGCACAAAGTTTATGACGCGCCGCCCAAGTTCAGGGTGTGCATCCAAGTAAAAAGGCATGGCTGTTTCGGGCCAAATAAGGAGAGGCTGTGCCGCAGCATCCTTTTGTCGTAGCGACATTAAGGCATGGCGACTTAAATCTTCATAGAGCTTCACTGTAGCTCTTTGATTATGCGCTTCCCATTTGATATTTTGATCCACATTGCCTTCCACCATAATCACCGTGAAGGCGTCCTTGGATTTTGCATCCAAGGCCATGAGAGGATACGTATGCAGAGTATAAAAACCAAGGGCAAGTATGAGCGCAAGCAAAGCTCCGCCAATACCTCCTATGGTCACACGCTGTTTTACGCTATAAGGGGCATAGAGCGGATAAACGCTCTCTAAGATACAAAGCCCCACCGCCACAAAAAGAGCAGAAAGCCCAAAGGCGCCCACTACGGACGCACCTTGTATCATAAAAGGAAAAGACGCAAAGGCAGAGCTGAGGCTCAACCACGGAAAGCCTGTAAAGGCCACCGAGCGCACAAGCTCAAGGCCATACCACAAGCACGCAAGAGCAAGGACGCGTTGTAGGGGGTATTGTGGCATGGCTTTGCCAAAATGATAGCTGGCTAAGGCAAAAATGCCACCATACGCTCCCACATAGGCTGCTATAAATAAAGTGCATGGTACAGCAAGCGCCCATGGTAGGCCGCCCACCTCCATCACTGGCAAGGTCAACCAGTATAGCCCTATGGCATTACCAAGTAGCCCTACCAGCCACCCTATCTTAAAGGCTTCTCCGCCACTTTGGACATTGGCCGCAAGCCCCACCAATACCAGCGGAAAAAGCAACACCAGAAAGGGTACATGCGCAACATCGTTAGGGTAGCCAAGCCACAGCCCCACTATGCTCACTATGCCAAGCAGAACCTTCTGTAAATCAGATAAGCGCAAATCAGTAGGCTTGCCCTTTGAAAAAGCTTGAGCCATGCCTGTTCAATCCAAGGAAGAAAGCTCATTATCCTGCAAGGATTTTTCCACAAAAATGCGCCGGATAAACTTCACATCGGCTTCTTTGACTACAAAAGTCCAGCCTTCTATGTGAAAAACCTCTCCTTGCGTGGGTACATGTCCGGCCTTCAAACTCAAATAGCCGCCAATGGTGTCCACCTCATCGGAAGTTATGAAAATGCCAAGCTCTTCTAAGTCTTCCAAGTATGCACGCCCCGTGAGTTCAAAGTGATAATCGTCAATAATACGGATATCTACTTCTTTTGGCGCATCGTGCTCGTCTTCAATATCGCCAACAATTTCTTCCAGCACGTCCTCAATGGTAATGAGACCTGACGTGCCCCCATATTCATCAAGGGCAATGGCAATATGCAGCTTTCGAGTGCGAAACTCCTGTAATAATTCACGAACACCCTTTGTTTCTGGCACAAAGAAAGGCTCGCGCATGATGGAATCAACCACAATGTGCACTTCGTGCGGATTGACTAAATCACGCAACAAGTCCTTAGCATGTACAATGCCAATAATGTTATCCCGTGTGTCATGGAAAACAGGAATACGAGAATGCCCTGAATCTATGATATATTGCGCCGCTTCGCCCAAGGGCATCTGTGACGGCACACAATCAATGTCTGTACGAGGAGTCATGACATCCTGCACCTGCAAGTCGTCAATACGTAAAATACTCAGCAGCATAGACTCTTCGTCTGCCGCCACCTCACCCTCAGCACGGGCCTCTAAAATAGCTTTTTCTAAAGATTCATCATCGTCACGGCGAAAAATTTTTGCAAACCGTGACCAGAGAGTACTGTCGGAACCTCCGTCCAAGCGATCCTCCAAGGTTAAA
>CAYJHS010000318.1:0-2566 GCA_964369815.1 uncultured Desulfovibrionaceae bacterium | reverse complement strand
GGGGAAACTTTTGTTCACAAAAGTTTCCCCCCAGAAAATCCCAAAAAATAAAAAAAACTAAGGTTATAGTATGTTATTAGTCACTGGTGGTGCAGGATATATTGGCAGTCATACCATATGTGCTTTTTTTGAGAGTGCTTTGGATTTAGACGTGGTTATAGTGGATAATTTTTCTAATTCTCGGCCGGAGAGGGTGCAGACACTGGAAAAATTAACACAAAAATCTATTAAGTATTATGCCATTGACTGTTGTGATTTGGCAGCGCTGGAGCAGGTTTTTCGGGAAAATACTATTACGGCTTGTATTAATTTTGCAGGGTACAAGGCAGTGGGTGAGTCTAAGGTTATCCCGCTTGAGTATTATGCTAACAACATGATAAGCATGCTTAATATTTTAACTTTGCTTAAGAAGTATGCGGCAAAACGTATTATTTTTTCTTCTTCGGCTACGGTATATGGCATGCCGAAAAGCAATCCCATCACTGAGGCTTTTCCTCTTTCTGTCACCAATTGTTATGGTCAAACTAAGCTTATGACCGAGACTATGTTGCAGGATATACATGCGGCGGACACCTCGTGGAGTATAGGTATTTTGCGTTATTTCAATCCTATAGGTGCGCACCCTTCGGGGCTTATAGGCGATTATCCTGTAGGAATTCCAAATAATATTATGCCTTATATCAGTCAGGTTGCTAGTGGGAAACAGCCTATTTTACCTATTTTTGGTAATGATTATGCCACTCACGATGGTACTGGGGTGCGAGATTACATTCACGTAATGGATTTGGCTGAGGGGCATGTAGCAATGCTTTCTAAGCTCTTGCAATGTAACGGAGTTTTTACATATAACTTAGGTACAGGCAAGGGCTACAGTGTGCTTGACTTGGTGCATAATTTTGAAAAGGTTACCGGACAACCGGTGCCATACGAAATTCGAAACCGTCGTGAGGGCGATATTGCTACTTGTTTTGCAGATCCGAGCAAGGCGTTTAATGAGCTTGGTTGGCAGGCTAAACGAAGTTTAGAAGATATGCTGCGTGACACTTGGCATTTTGAAAAACAAAACTTGTCATAATACTAAGCGCTAAAAGGATAATTATGGCTACAGCTTCCTCATCTAACGACAGTGGGTCTCCGGTAAAGCCCCTTTCTCCAACTGACGACAGTGGGTCTTTGGTGAAGCCCAGCACTCTTTTGGGTGAAGAAAATCCGGATGCCAAAAACCTGTTTTTGCATTTTGGTACCTCCAAGGCCGATACCTTTAATGGCAAAAATACGAATGATACGTATTTTGGTGAAAGAGGTGACGACATCCTTAAAGGTAATGGCGGCAATGATATTTTGGATGGAGACAAGGGAAATGACACCCTTTATGGGGGGGCTGGCAATGATATTCTTTATGGGGACTCAGAGGATGATAAGCTCTTTGGCGGCATCGGTAATGATATATTAGACGGTGGTAAGGGACAGGATCACTTAGAGGGTGGTAGCGGTGATGATAAGCTGTATGGTGATGAGGGCCGTGACAAGCTCTATGGCGGCAAGGGTAATGATTATCTAGATGGTGGCGCCGACAATGATTTTTTGGATGGTGGTTCCGGCAACGATATTTTGAAAGGAGGTCATGGCGTAGATGTTCTTTTGGGCGGAGAAGGCGACGATTTACTTTTTGGTGAAATTAACGATGCCCTGCTTGAAGGAGCGAGCGGCAGTGACCTTATGCAGGTAGATATGTCAGCATTAAAAAATATTCGCCTTGAAGATATTGTGGTGACGGTAGATGGGGGCGATGGCTCGGCGCAAGATATGGATGTGTTGTTGGCCGGAGCGGATAGCCTAAGCACCATAAAGGCT
Organism: uncultured Desulfovibrionaceae bacterium; assembly: GCA_964369815.1. Classification (GTDB taxonomy): domain Bacteria; phylum Desulfobacterota; class Desulfovibrionia; order Desulfovibrionales; family Desulfovibrionaceae; genus CAYJAD01. The sequence goes on along the minus strand of CAYJHS010000318.1, from coordinate 712 downwards.
TTACTTAAAAGCGGACATATTGTGAATACGGAGCTATTGGTCAGCGGCAATGTGGAACGAGACAGTGTAAGTGATGTACTGGCTCGATTACAGATAGTGGATGCCGATAATGACGGCAAATATATTTTACACGGCTGGCAGCTTAACCCTCAAACGCAGACTTACGGCGGTAAGGAATATGTGGAAGCTACAAAGCATGTGGGGAGTGAAGAGCTGACTATTCTCATCCAGACGTGGATTTTGGAAAATTATTAATAAAGGTCGATATTGGCGAGACGCTCCTACGAGTAGAGCCTAAAAATACCATTGGCATCAATTGTGCCGATGCTAATGGTATTTTTAAGCTTTGCTTGTAGGAGCGTTGTTTTGTGTATCATGAGGGGATTTTTGTGGGGGCTAATCCTGTTGGTGTAATTTCGTATGTGTGAGAGGTTCGAGAATGTTTTTCGTAGTGCAGCACCTGCGCTGCGCTGCGTCGCCGCAAATTGCTTTAAAAACAATTCCGACCCTCTCACACTTCTTTGTTAACATACATTAATTTGTTTTAATAGAGCTTGTTGCGCAATGTGCTGTGCTAGTTAGGGGTACGTTGCTAGTATCTATCAATTTGCTAAAAAATGCAGAGTGTTATTGTTAAATGGAGCTATGCTACAAAGCTTTTCCCATAAGGGAAAAGCGGATGGGCGCGTTTTGGGGAAGGATGGGGGGTATG
>CAYJHS010000317.1:0-2580 GCA_964369815.1 uncultured Desulfovibrionaceae bacterium | reverse complement strand
GTGAAGAGTTGTTGCAACTCAATAACCTTTTTGACCCACAAAATATCTCAGCGCAGCACCATATTTTACAGCCACTTAAGGCGCATACGGTATTTCGCAAAGATATTGAATATATTGTACAAGATGGGCAAGTGGTCATTGTTGATGAATTTACCGGCCGCCTTATGCCGGGGCGTCGCTTTTCTGATGGGCAACATCAAGCTCTTGAAGCTAAGGAAGGCGTTAAAATCGCCGCCGAAAACCAAACCCTTGCTTCGGTCACGTTCCAAAACTATTTTCGTTTGTATGAAAAGCTTAGCGGCATGACCGGTACTGCGGACACAGAAGCTGTAGAATTTCAACAGATTTATAATTTGGAAGTGGTGAGTATGCCCTCCAATATGCCCATGGTTCGTAAGGATTTTCCAGACCTTATCTATCGCACTCGTCAAGAAAAATTCGCCGCCATTGTGCAGTCGATTATTGAGCTGCATAAGAGTGGTCAGCCTGTGCTTGTGGGTACCATTTCCATTGAAAATTCTGAGCTTATTTCACAACTCCTGAAAAGACAACATATTCCGCATAATGTGCTCAATGCAAAGCATCACGAGCAAGAAGCAGAAATTGTGGCACAAGCAGGACAAAAGGGTAAGGTCACCATTGCCACTAACATGGCTGGACGTGGTACAGACATTGTGCTTGGCGAAGGAGTCAAGGAGCTTGGCGGTCTGCATATTCTTGGTACCGAACGCCACGAAAGCCGTCGTATTGATAACCAATTGCGTGGACGTTCTGGGCGTCAAGGTGATCCCGGCTCTTCCCGTTTTTATCTTTCTCTTGAGGATGACCTCATGCGTTTGTTTGGGTCGGAACGTATTTCTGGTCTCATGCAAAAGCTTGGCCTTGAAGATGGTGAATCTATCGAAAATGCCATGGTCACTCGTGCCGTAGAAGGAGCGCAAAAGCGAGTGGAAGGCCATCACTTTGAAATGCGTAAGACCTTGCTCGACTATGACAATGTGATGAGCCAACAGCGTGATGTTATTTACTCTTTGCGCCGAGAGCTTATCGAATCTACCGATCTTGCGCCTGTGATTGATGAGTTTTGCGATGATATCCTTGAAGAAATCTACACTGCTGTGGAGCAAAGCTCTGCCAAGCATCCACTCACCGAAGAAGAGCAAGAGCTTGTACGGGCTCGTTTGCAAGAAATTTTTGCTTTTGACCGCATTGAAGGAGCATTGGTTGACGGCAAAGATCTGCCTACTCGAGTAGAAGCAAAAGGATATGTAGAAGAAATATTAGGGCAATTACAAAAGGATGCCCCTGAAATTTATAAAGATTTAGTGCGTTACTTCCTCCTTGAAGAGCTGGATAAAGCATGGAAGGAACACCTACGCAATATGGACAACTTGCGTGACGGTATTGGTCTGCGTGGTTATGGGCAAAAGGATCCCAAGCTTGAATATAAACGTGAAGGTTTTGAGCTTTTCCAAGCTATGATTTTCCGCATTCGTGAAAACGTCTTCAAGGCTTTGACTCGTGTACGTATTGAGCAAGAAGAACCCGAGGAACTACGCCATAAAGAAGAAATGCCCATGTCCTATACCGGACCCGACGAAGGCGGAAATGCCTATATGGAACAAGCAAAGTCCGATAAAGTAGGACGCAACGATGCCTGCCCTTGTGGCAGCGGCCGCAAATATAAAAAATGCTGCGGCGCTTAACAGATTAAATTTATTGTGGAAGGAAAAGAGCAAGGCGTGCGATATCCGTATGCCTTGTTCTTCTCCTCCAGCGTCAGACTTTTGTTAGCGCTAAAAAAAATTCTCTCCCCTCACCAAAACCCACCCCTCTCCTATCAAAAAGCGCCTATTGTCCATCCTCTACGGCAATGGGCTACCTGTGATTTAAGGATATATATTTGCCTTTATTACTTTATTTTGTACCAAAAATCCTATCGCCGGCATCACCTAGGCCAGGGATAATATAGCCGTGCTCATTGAGCTTTTGGTCAATGGCACACGTATAAATATTTACGTCAGGATGCGCTTCTTGTACTACGGCAATGCCCTCCGGTGCTGCAAGGATGAATAGGCCATAAATATTTTTACAGCCGGCATTTTTGAGAATGTCTATGGCCGCAATGACTGAACCGCCGGTAGCTAACATAGGGTCAAGAATAAAAGCTGTGCGAACGGCGATATTCTCAGCCAGTTTTGTGTGATAACTTACCGGCGTGAGGCTTTCTTCATCTCGATATAAACCAATGGTGCTGACCTTTGCCCCTGGGATAAGCTGCAAAAAACCGTTGAGCATGCCCATGCCGGCACGTAAGATAGGTACAGCCGTGAGCATTTTGCCATTAATTTTTTTTACGGTCAAAGGACCTTGCCAACTTTCTACTGTATTATCCACTAGGGGTAAGCTCTTGGTCGCTTCATAGGTCAAAAAGGCGCATAGTTCATTGGCAACATCACGAAAAGTACGAGTGTCCAAAGGGCCACGTAACAGCCCCACTTTATGTTGCACAAGAGGGTGTTGTAATTCTATTACTGCCATAGTGGTATCTCCTTTTTTTAAAAATTTTTGGGGGAGGGG
>CAYJHS010000316.1:0-2587 GCA_964369815.1 uncultured Desulfovibrionaceae bacterium | reverse complement strand
TTTTGCTATTGGTCCAGTAGGAATGGTGAAGGACGCCTTGGGTCAAGAAGAAGATGCGCGCATTCCCTTGTTGCTGCCCACGTTGAAGGCAGACAAAATGCCTCCAATGTTTTTTAAGCACGATAAACATATTGCTGCCTTAGAAGATGACTGTAGCAAATGTCACACTGCAAGCGAAGAGTTCTTCCTTGATAGCGAAAGCAAAAGCGCAGATGAGGTTGTGGCTTATGTACACCAAGAATGTGTAAAATGTCACATTGAAATGAAGAAAGGCCCTGTCCTTGCTTCTTGTCGTAGCTGTCACAGCGAAGCAGTTGCTGCACAACAAACAGCAACAGATAAAAAATAAGCCATTTGGGAGGCATATATTATGTTTATAGATATTCTCACTGGCCCGATTTTTGTAGTATCACTGCTCGTCTTTGTGGTGGGCATGATTGCACGTATAGTGCTGTACATTAACGGCCTTGACTGGCGCCTTGAACGTGTGGCTTACACCAAACAAATGGGACGTGGTATCCCTGGTGCTTTGGCCTCTATTTTCACTTGGCTTGTCCCCGGCGCAACCCACGGATGGCGTAAACAACCTCTTATGATGGTGGGTTTTTTCCTTTTGCATGTGGGCGCAATCTTGCTTCCTTTTTTCCTTGTAGGACATACAGTCTTATTGGAAAATGCTACTGGTATCAGCTTACCTAGCTTGCCCATGGGCTTGGCAGACATTTTGACCTATGCTGCTTTAGGTGGTCTTACCATTTTGGTATTGCGTCGCATTATTGTTCCTGAAGCTCGTGCCCTTACTGGTTGCAAAGAGTGGACAGTGCTTTTGTTGACCATTGTGCCTTTTGCTTCTGGCCTTATTGCCCGTCTTTCCCCCAGCGAAACTTGGACCATTATCCATATTATTTCTGGAGAGCTTTTCCTCGTGGCAGCGCCATTTACTAAGCTGAGCCACATTGTGTTGTTTTTCATGTCCCGTGCGCAAATTGGCATGGACTTTGCCATCAAAAGAGGCGGCGTTGCTCGCGGCCCCGTATTCCCTTGGTAATAAGAAAAGGAGTCAACTATGTCTAACAAACCACTTTGTTCACCGGCTCCCTTGACCACCAAAGAGGACATCATGCATGTGCTCAGCGACAAGGGCGGTGCCAAATATTATGAAGAAATGAAGTCTTTGCCTGTAGATACAGCAAAACTCAAAGAACAATTAAAGAAAACATGTAAATCCCGTACAAGAACATGGCTTGAAATCTGTGCTTCTTGCGGTATGTGTGCAGAAAGCTGTTTCTTGTATACAGCTAATGACAGGGTTCCATCACAAATTCCTTCCATGAAAATTCGCAATACTCTTGGCAAGATGCTTGCTGATCCTGATAAAGTAGATGCGGCTTTCATGATTGAATGTATGGAAACTGCTTGGAGCAAATGCACTTGCTGTAACCGTTGCGCTGTTTACTGCCCTCATGGTATTGATACCGGCGTTATGAACAGCTACTTGCGTGGTATTTTGTTCTCTCACGGCTTTGTGCCATGGGAACTCAAAATCGGTTCCGGTATGCACCGTGTATACGGCGCCCAAATGGACGTTACCCAAGAAGACTGGTTAGAAACCTGCGAATGGATGATGGACGAAGCTCAAGATGAATGGCCAGGCGTTGCTATCCCTGTAGATGTAGAAAATGCCGACTTCATGTATGTCTTGAATGCCCGTGAAGTAAAACACTATCCTGAAGATATTTCCGAAGCAGCTATCTTGTTCCACCTTGCCGGTGTAAACTGGACAGTGCCAAGTGAAGGCTGGGAAAATACCTCTCTGTCCCTTTTTGCAGGTGACTGGGAAAGTTGCGCTCAGAACGTAGGTCGTGTGTACTCTGCCGTAGATCGCTTGAAACCAAAAGTTGTTATTGGCACAGAGTGTGGCCATGCTCACCGTGCCACCGTTATTGAAGGCCCTTACTGGGCTGGTCGTGAAGACGGCACACAGCCCACCCAATTCATGCACTATGTGGAATGGGTAGCGTATGCTCTTCGCAACGGAAAGTTGAAAATTGACCCTGACAAACGCATCAACGAAATCTGCACCTTGCAAGATTCTTGTAACTATGTGCGTAACCACGGTCTTAGCAAATATACCCGTGAAATTATCAGCTACATCACCATGCCCGGTGTGTTCCGCGAAATGTCCGAGCCAGGCGACCACAACTACTGCTGCGGCGGTGGCGGTGGCTTCAACGGTGTGGGCTTGTATCGTAAGCAACGTAACATTGCTCTTAAGCCAAAATTGGCACAAATTAAAGCTACCGGTGCTTCTCTTGTAATCTGCCCATGTCACAACTGCTGGGACGCTGTGCGTGACATGGTGGAAGAGTTTGAAGATCACAAGAACCCAAGCTTTAGATGGTCATTCTTAAAGCCTCTTCTATTGAAGATGGTTATTATTCCTGACCATATTGAGCACAATCCTTATGAAGAATAAGGGTGCGTAAGATTATATAATCTTATAGACTAATTAAGATGGCGTGTACGATGTATGCGCCATTTTTTGTGTGAAGGCGACTATGCTTACACGTTATTACGATTTGTAAAA
>CAYJHS010000315.1:0-2597 GCA_964369815.1 uncultured Desulfovibrionaceae bacterium | reverse complement strand
CCTGAAATGCTTTCTCTAATACTCCGACAAGCGATGCATTTTGTTATAAATGTGTGGTTTGAAGCTCGGTGAAGTCGGCTGAGAAGATACCCTAACATGTAAAGATGAGGAAAAGCGAACTGTAGGCAGTTGAGTATCTGATAGGCCGGGGGTCTATAAAAAGACTATGGTGAGAATGTTTTATTGAAAACTGACAAACTTCTGAATGTAAGGGTCTAAACGATGGAAAACATAGAAATGTGTTTACCCTGAACTGGGGGGCAAGTGTGGGTGAGTAGAAATCATGGTTACAAAAATCCATATATTGTTACAGGCAATATCTAGCTTGCAGGCTCATAGGAAGCACCTAAGGTTTTATGAATAGATAGGAACACAGGAACAAGGAAAGGTTAAAACGTTGAGTGATAACACACGATGAAACGGTATGCTGTATAAGAAATAAGAGCATTTTATTTAACTGAGAGTGGAGGCATGAGCATTGAACTTGCTGTAATGGCGAGGGAGCAATAGCCTCTAGTTGATTAAGAGATAACAGGGAAACTTATATCCGTTTGGAGGTTCGAGTACGACTAAGAGAGGCAGACTTAATATAAGGAGCCGACTCTGAGTAAAATGAAGAAAAATCTAAAGAAACAAAAATTACGTAATAATGAGTATTACGACTTTCAAGACACTCTGGATAGTTTATATGCAAAAAGTAATAACAATCAGACCTTTCAAAACCTTATGGAGTACATCCGCAAGGGAGAAAACATATTGTTAGCATATAGAAATATCAAGAAAAATAAAGGAAGTTACACCAAGGGTGTTGATGGGAGAACTATTAAATATTTCGCCTGCATGACATCTGAGGATGTAATACTTTACGTGCGTAAAAAGCTGGATAATTATTTTCCTCAAAAGGTACGACGCATTGAAATTCCTAAAGCTGATGGTAGAACACGACCTCTTGGTATTCCTACCATTGGCGATAGGCTGATTCAACAATGCATTCTACAGGTGCTAGAGCCTATTTGTGAAGCAAAATTCTTTAAGCATAGTTATGGATTTAGACCACTTAGGTCAACTAAACATGCTATTGCTAGAGCGTATTTTCTTGCACAGGTGGTTCACTTACATCATGTTGTAGATATAGACATTAAAAGTTTCTTTGATACAATCAATCACGGAAAACTTCTTAAACAGCTGTGGGAATTGGGTATTTGCGATAAGAATTTATTAAAAATCTTATCAAAAATGCTTAAAGCAGAAATAGAGAATATAGGCATTCCGACACAAGGCACGCCACAAGGTGGAATTCTTTCACCTTTACTCTCTAATGTTGTTCTTAATGAGCTTGATTGGTGGATAGCCAATCAATGGGAAAAACACCCTACAAGGTATCCTTACAAGCCAGATAAACGAAATGGCAGTGAGGGACATAAATATGAAGTTCTAAAGAAAACAAAATTAAAAGAAGTCTTTATAGTTCGCTATGCAGATGACTTCAAAATATTCTGCCGTTATCGCAGTCACGCAAAGAAGATTTTTCAAGCAACACAGCAATGGTTGTATGAAAGATTAGCTTTAAAAATCAGTCAAGAAAAATCAAAGATAACCAACCTAAAGAAAAGTTATTCAGATTTTCTAGGAATAAAAATAAAAGTTAAACCTCGAAGGAAAATGGCAGACCAAAAACCCCGCTTTGTCGCAATATCACATATTGCAGATAAGGCAAAAGAAAACATTTTAAAAAAAGTCTGAAAACATGCACAGTTAATGCAAAAACCACCTCCAAATGAGGGCCATATATATGTTCATGATTACAACGCTTATGTGATTGGAATTCATGAATATTATAATTGCGTAACTATGTGTGCACAGGATTTTTCAGAAATAGCTTTTCTTAGTCGTTCAGCTTTAAAAAATAGATTAAACCCGAGAAGAAAACAAACAAAAGATACTATTCCACATTATATGTTGAAGCAATATGGGAAGTCGAAAAGAATTCGTTTTGTTTACAATACGATACTACTCCCCATAAGCTACGTGCGTCATAAGAAATGCTTTCAGTTCAAACAGCTCAGTGTATTTGTAGAAAGTGACAGACACTTAATACATGCAAAACAGCAAGCGGTTTCTCCTGAAATAGTTCATTACCTTATGACAAATCCTGTAAAACAAAGAAGTGCAGAATATAATGATAACCGCATATCTTTATTTATAGGGCAGTACGGTCGTTGTTACGTAACAGGCAAGGAACTTGAGTATACACAAATTCATTGTCACCACAAGAAGCCAAAATTTCTTGGAGGGGGCGACGAATACACAAACCTTGCTATTGTTGATAAAACAATTCACATGCTTATACATATGACATCAGAAAGTAACATTGTGCAATATCTTCAAAATGTTAATCTTGATAAAGCACAGCTTACTAAACTCAATACTTTGAGAATACAAGCTAAGCAAAAAACTCTTTAAGACTTCTTCCTTTTATAGGATATATGATACCTAAAAACTTAATCAATGGAACGCCGTGTGCAGTGAAAGTTGCACGCACGGTGTGAAGTGGGGGAAAAGGTAGAGATAGTATCAAAGCCTTACCTATCACTATA
>CAYJHS010000314.1:0-2612 GCA_964369815.1 uncultured Desulfovibrionaceae bacterium | reverse complement strand
GGGGGGTTTGGGGGGAAACTTTTGTTCACAAAAGTTTCCCCCCAAAAAAATAAAAACTAAAACTTTTTCGCAATATTTGCAGCTTCCACAATACGTTCTTGGATATAGGCGCACATGGCGGCATCATCTTCTTCAAGATTAAGGCACAAAGCATTTAAGCCCATGAGTCCTTGAGGTACAAAATCTCCTAATTCTTTAGGGTCTTGTACCATATCTGCATAAAAGCAAACCGAAAGCCAGCGTTCTTCGGCATCGTCATCTACCACATCAATAAGCACAAAGAGCGGCCTATCTTGTTGCGCACTATGTCTTGCCCGCAAAGAGTAGCTTATGCCGGGGCGTTCCTTAAATTCCAAAAGCATATTCTGCTCTTTAAGCCAAGAATACAAACTCACAAAGGCATCTTTTGCTTTGAGTGGGTCAACCTGCCAATTTGCAAGCCAAGCGTCTACGGCTGCGTATACTTGAGGATTGTCTTCGCTGTTCATGCTTAATCCTTATAGGGAGAAAGTTCACGCAAACGTGCTACAATGGGTGGCAGTTCTTTTATAACTAGCTGAATTTCTTCTTCTGTAGTATAACGAGAAAGCGAAAAACGTGTGGAGCTGTGTGCATAGTTAAAGGGAATGCCCATGGCACGCAGTACGTGAGAAGGCTCAAGACTACCAGAAGTACAGGCAGACCCTGAAGAAGCGCAAATGCCAAATCTGTCGAGCATAAGCAACACGGCTTCGCCTTCAATATTTTTAAAGGCAATGCTCGTGGTGTTGGGCAAGCGATTTTCCACATCTCCATTCACACGACTATCAGGGATGCTCTTTATCAAAGCACTTTCTAGCATGTCACGCAAATATTGCATTTTTTTATTATCTTCTTCTCTATGTTGTAGAGCCAGTTCTGCAGCTTTACCAAGAGCAATGATATAAGGTACATTTTCTGTACCAGCTCTACGTCCTCTTTCCTGATGTCCTCCCCGTAGTAAAGGACGAAAACGTGTACCCTTACGAATATAGAGCACCCCGACTCCCTTGGGAGCATGTAGTTTATGCCCAGAAAGTGCCACAAAGTCAGCTGGCAAGTTTTGTAAATCTATATGGCATTTGCCTGCTGCTTGTACGGCATCTGTATGAAAGAGGATATCTTTTTCTTTTGCCATTTCTGCCATTTGCTGAATGGGGTAGATATTGCCCACTTCGTTATTGGCATACATGATAGAAACAATGGCCGTATCTTTGCGTAAAGCACTGGCATACTCGTCCATATCAAGACGCCCTTTATTATCTACAGACAGATAAGTAGCTTCATACCCATTTTGCTCAAGATATTGGGTCAAGTTTAAAATGGCAGGATGCTCCACCCTTGTGGTGATAATATGCTTTTTCTTAGGCTGACTTTGTAGGGCAGACATGATGGCAGTATTGTCACTTTCTGAGCCGCAAGAAGTGAACAAAATTTCATCGGGGTTTGCACCAATTAATGCTGCCACTTGCTCTCTGGCTTTTTTTACAGCTGCGCCCACTTGCCCACCAAAGGTATGCATACTTGAGGGATTTCCATAAAATTCACCAAAGTAAGGAAGCATAGCCTCTATGACTTCCGGTGCCACTTGCGTGGTGGCATTATTATCAAGATATATGCTTTTCATGTTATGATTCAGATTCTTCATGTTATGCCTCTTGTACGGTGATGGATTCGTCTACCAATTATTGTAAGGTTTTTTCTACAAGAATTTTGAGGGTAAATTGGCTTGAGCCGCAGTCAGAGCAGCGCCCACGTAAAGTAACGTATACAGTGCTTCCCTCCACGTCCACAAGTTCAATATCGCCGCCATCAAGTAAGAGTTTGGGGCGGATTTCCTCATCCAAAGTTTTCATAATAAGCTGCATACGTTGTACATTACTCATGCGCGGACGTTGTGCAATTTGAATTTCTTCAAGTTTTGGTTTACCTAATTCTTGAGCAAGAATTTCATCTATTTGTTCCAGACAATCGCCGCAAGCGCCACCAGCTTTGGTGTAATGTGTCACTTCTTCCACAGTTTTTAGATCATTTTCACGAATGGCACGCAAAATCTGTGCGTCGGTAATACCAAAGCATTTACAAATAAGCTTACCCTCTTCGTGAGCGTGTGGTACAGAAGGCTCCCCACGATAGTGACGAATAGCTGCTTCCAGCGCTTCTTGCCCCATGACAGAGCAGTGCATTTTTTCCTTGGGTAGACCTCCAAGACGGACTTCAATGTCTATATTGGTCACGGCGAGGGCTTCGTCTAAAGTCATTCCTTTAATCATTTCTGTAAGGATAGAGCTTGAAGCAATAGCTGAGGCGCATCCAAAGGTTTGAAAACTGGCATCTACAATGCGATTATCTTCTATTTTGAGGAATAGTTTCAAGGCATCTCCACAAGCAAGACTGCCAATTTCTCCAATGGCGTTAGCGTCTTTTAAAGCGCCCACATTTTGTGGATTCATGAAGTGTTCTTGGACTTTATCTGTATAATCCCACATGGTAAAACTCCTTTTATTGTGTACACATAAGGACACGAAAAAAATTATATATAAAATAATTGCTCATCTTGCCTATTTTTCTTTACATAAGCAAGAAAAATAATA
>CAYJHS010000313.1:0-2612 GCA_964369815.1 uncultured Desulfovibrionaceae bacterium | reverse complement strand
CATTGAAAGTTTTTTGAAGGGGGGTTTGGGGGGAAACTTTTGTTCACAAAAGTTTTCCCCCAAGAGAACTAAAAAATTATTTTCCGGACCACAAAGCGCGTCCTTTTTTGAGGGTTATCCGTCCTAGGGGTAATATTTCTCCTTGGTGTTCAAAGTATAATCCTGTTTCTCGTCCTGCCAGTGATGTTTGGCGACTTTGGCCTTGTAAAAGGGCGCGAATATCAGCGACATTTTCTAAGATAAGCCCTGTATCTTGGGCTGCCATGTATGATGATGGCATAAGTGTGCGGCAGCGTGGGTAAAGGCGGATGGCATCGCCGGCGAACTTGCCTAGGGCGGCAGCTTGCCACTGAATATTTTCTGGTAAAATTTGTAGTGCTGCTTTGGGAATAAAGCGTGCGGTATCTCCAAAGAGGGCGATTTTGCCTTGGGGTAGGAGTGTTATGTCAGTGCAGGGAGCGCCGAGCATATCTTTGTGTAAGTCTTGGGCAGGAGTAAAGAAGGGGGTATGGGGAGCGTTTGAGGATAGTGCTGCGGCGGGTTTACGAAATTTTGCAATGTAAAAACCTTGAGCCTGACTTGCTTCTCCGTCTACGCGTAATGTCCCTTCGGCGAGGTATTTTCCTTCACTGGTGGGAAGTGGCTCTTCCCAGACAAAGCCTTCAAAGGGCGTAAGCGGTACAAGTTCAAAGCCCAGTTCTTCTAAGGCAAAGCGCACCTGTTCTTCATTTTCCATAATATTTGTGGTACAGGTAGAGTAGACCACCTCTCCACCGGGGCGTAATAATTCCCATGCTTTGCGGAGGAGTTTTTGTTGGATGACGATGAGGGGCTTGACTTTATCACCTTGCCAGAGACTGAGTACCTTAGGATTTTTTTCTACTGTGCCCCAGCCGGAGCAGGGTGGGTCAAGCTGGATAAAATCCCATGTATCGGGTAAAAGGGGCAATTGTTCACCGGCATAGGAGCAGGTAGCCACGTGTAAAAAACTTAAATTCTGCATATTAGCACGCAGGGTGGCAAGGCGGGGTTTTGCCGGTTCGTTGCCAAGTACAAAGCCTTCTTTGCCCACAAGCTGTGCCAGAAAACCTGTTTTACTACCGGGGCTTGCGCACATGTCTAGGACAGCAGTGTTGGCGTTGGGTGCTTGTTGTCCCTTCCATAAAGCCAAGGGAGGGAGCATGGATGAACGGTCTTGAATATACACAAGGCCAAAAAATGCTGCTAAGCTACTGCCAAGGGGGAGGGGTTCATGCGTTAAAATGCGACACCAAGGGGAAAAAGGCTCTTGGTTAAAGGCAAAGCCTTCTGCCCTTAGGAGGGCTTCCACCAAAGGAATCTGCGTCGGGTCACATACCAGTCGAAAAGAGCGCAACATATCTTGAACCTCTAGAGAATTATTTTTAACTAGGCGCAAGGTATGAAATTTTCATTGAAAAAGCAAATACTTTAACTGGCAGGGGGGCGTATTTGTTGTGCAAAATTGGTGTTCTTTGTGCTTGCAAAGCTATGCCTATATAATGTATAGCACTGCAGAGTGAGGGAAAATTCTCACAGAGTAAGGAGATTTTTATGAAATTTACTTTTCGTATAGCCGTATTAGCCATGTTGACTTTGCTTTGGGCAAGTGTTGCCTTTGCAGCAAAGACACTAATGGTATTGCCTTTTAAGGTGAATGGCCCGCAAAGCTACACCTACTTAGGTCAAGCTCTTCCGTCCACTCTTGCAGCTCGCCTCGTATGGCCAGGGCAAGTGGAGCTTTCCCCTAAAAATATCGGTCAACCTGTACCCAATGCTTCCGCAGCGGCTCAAGTACAACGTGCTGCCAATGTGGATTATGTGGCGTGGGGTTCCGTAAGTATTGTAAATAATACTGCAACTATTGACGTTTCCATGCGTGATAGAGCCGGTAAGGTCTTTAAGCGCAACGCCCAAGGCCCAGTGGGTAATCTTGTGGGTTCTGTGCAAAATATTGCAGTTGCCCTTGGCAGTGAGGCCTTTGGACGCAGTGCTGCATCCACGAATACTCCCGGTTATCGTGCACCGCAAGGCGCAGTAAATCAAATGAATCCTGGCATTGTGGTAAATGAAACTACACAGCAAGGTACTTACCTTAATCCTCAATTCCGCTATCAAGGTGCTGGCACCGAGGATGGTTCTCGTTTGCGCAGTAAAGCTCTTGATTATACCATGGTAGACTTTACCGTGGGTGACTTTAGCGGTAGTGGAAGAACAGAAATTGCTATTCTTGGTAACCACAAATTGACTATATATGATTGGAACAACGGCAATATGCGTGTTAAAGCCGAGGCTTCCATAGGTACTTCCAACCAAGCTTTTATCTTGCGTAAAATAAAGCTCATGGGACGTGGCACACAGCTTGTCGTCACTGGTTTTAGCGGCAGAGATAGCCGTCCAGCTTCCTATATTTTTGGCTATAATGGCGGTTCCTTGCAAGTATTAGCAAAAACCGTCGCTTATTTCTTGAACGTAGTGCCCATGGCACCTTCCTTCCGTCCCACTTTAGTGGCACAGTCTTGGGATAGCCAAAGAATTTTCCGTACTGGCGTTTATTTAGCTAGCGTCAGCGGGTCTAGCATTGCTACAGCAGG
>CAYJHS010000312.1:994-2635 GCA_964369815.1 uncultured Desulfovibrionaceae bacterium | reverse complement strand
TTTTTTTTTTTGTTTTTTGGGGGGGGGGGGGGGGGGGGGGGGGGGGGGCGGCGCCCCCCCCCCCCCCCCCCCCCCCCCCCCCCCCCCCCAGCAATGTGCAAATTGCAATGCCGTGCTTTACGCTTTATGCTCTAAGTGTGCTTTTAATAAGTTATAACTTTCTTCATAGATGGAGAGAAGCTTTTCATAGCGTATGGGGTTATCTTGCATGACCATTTTTTCGAGACGATTGGCTTCTTCCCAGAGTAAAGGCAAACTCACAGTGGCAGCGGAATTTTTTATAGAGCGTAAAAGGCGTAAATGATCATCTTTATTTCCTTCTTTTGATATGCTTGCAATGCGCTCAAGTTGCGCAGGGTAGAAGCGCACCCACATGGAACATATGGAATGAATGAGGGCTTTGTCATTTTTAGCGTTGGCCATAGCTTTGCGGGCATCAAAGAGCTTGGAAGGGATGCCGCTTTTATCAGTTTTTTCGTAAAAGTTATCGCCTTGAAATATTTTGTTGCTGTGGGTTCGCAAAGCAAGATCTGTAATTTTTACAATAATATTTGGGTCACGAGGAAAGTTGTTTACAGTAGAAACATTGAAGAAGCGCAAGACTTCCATGTCAGCGTGCACAATGGTTTCATTAATGAGAATAATGGCTATGGATGTGCCGCCACTGTGCTCTAAATAACGAATACGTGTGGCTGTATAAATGATGTCTAAGTCGCTGAGTTCTCGTAAGAATATGGCTGAAAAACCATGATTGGGGTTGTCTAATACCTTGAAGATGCTATCAGCTGTGCGAAAGAGGGTGGCTTTAAAGTTGTTTTGTTCAAAAACTTTCAGTGCATCTGGAGCTATTTCCATAATACCACTGTCGCCAATGATTACGGAGATGGGAGTATCCTTCGCATTTGCACCTTGTGGCACGAAAGTGTGCAAGGCGGTGGTGTGTGGGAAATTTGGTGTCTGCATTGATACAGCGGATGATGTGGGGGCATTGGTGTTTGTAGATAGTACTTGTGTGCCCCTTGGTAATGAGGATGTATGTACAGTAGCCAGTTGTACGTTTTCTTCGTCTACTAACTTCATTTGTGCTTTAATAACAAAAGTTGCACCATCTTTTTTATTGTGTGGTATGGTTACAGAGCCACTTAACATGCGAGCTAAATCATTGAGTGTTGCAAGATCCACATGGGTTTGCCCACTTTTTTTGGACGGGGTATAGTTTTTCCAAAAGGCACTATTGCTTGTTACAATATAGCCACTGCTTGTGTCTTGCACCTCTATAATAAGGTGTATAGGAATACTGTGTAGGTCTGTGGGGGAGAATTGAGAAGGCAGGTCTAAGGCAGAACGTACACGAACATGTATGCTTCCCTTGTTTGTGGCAGATAGAGATTGTTTTAGGATTCTGATGAGTAGTTGGCGCAGATAAAAAGCATTGCCCAAAAGGTATGTAGGTACAGAATTGTCAACATCAAGAGAGATGCCTATGTTCTTTTCGTGACAGGGCATAGAAAATATGTGCATACATTGTTGAAAAAAGGTGTCCACATGAAATATTTCTTCACCATATACTTGCGTGCGAGATTTTTCTTCTTCGGTGATTTTTTGTGCAGAAACTAATAGGCCTTGATTGATATTTTGTAA
>CAYJHS010000312.1:0-984 GCA_964369815.1 uncultured Desulfovibrionaceae bacterium | reverse complement strand
AGAGTTCTGCTCGTTGAGGATTATTCCCGTCCTCTTGAGTTTCATTGAGAATACGTGATACGTTGTTAAGAACAAGCTCGCCTTCTTGGCTCATATTGTCAAGCATGGCCTTGGAGTATTCCATGTGTTCGCCTTGGTTTTTATAGGTGCGATATGCTCGCCATATAAAGAAGTAGAAGATAGCTATACCAAGTGTCCCAAGAATTAGGGATATAGTAAGAAAATATATGCGCTCGTAACGTTCGTTTAAGATAAACTCTTTAGGGTTTGTGTTAATAACCACAGCCCCAATGAGTGCATTTTCTTGTGTATTAGTGTGACAGGTTAGACAGTTTTTTGTAGCAAAAAGCGGTCGCATGTAGTGGTAATGCCCTTGGCTTTCATCATAAGAAAAAGTATCTTGTTTGCTTTGGCTGCCCATCAAAAGCATGGCTTGGTTATCCATGGGGGTGGGAAGGTTTTGTATGTTTAAGGGTTTATTACTCACAAAACGGATATCAATGCCCTTACGAAATTCATTCATTAGTGGGGTTTTTATAAAGTTTATGGGGACAGCCTGAGTAAGTTTTTCACCATTTGTGGCAGTGATTCGGGTGGAAGGTGGATTATTTTGAGCATTTGGCTCTTCGTTTATAACATACACTTTTTGTTTTGATTCAAACCATTCAAAAGCATTATATATTTCTTGCCCAATGCGGCGTGAATTAGCGTGAATCTCCTTGGCTATGATGCTGGAATAGGTGACGTAGTCTTTGGCTGTATAGGCGGTAAAAGCAATCCAGCATATTGTAATAATAGTAGCTACTATAAGATATCTTCGAAGCGTCTGTTTCATAATATCACCAAATAAACTGTACGGTGTTACGTGCTACGCTGCACAGCATGTGAGCTGTGTGCTGTTCTAATTCGAATATAAGAAGAACTTTTAGGTTCTACTTTGGCAACTACAAGTAAAAAATTCTCTACCCTCAATGGTTTTCAAAA
>CAYJHS010000311.1:0-2637 GCA_964369815.1 uncultured Desulfovibrionaceae bacterium | reverse complement strand
CCCCCTTCAAAAAACTTTCAATGCGATGCTATCCTGATTGTTAAAAAAATAATTTGCCGCAATGGAGTTTGAAGGGGAAAGGTGCATCAACAACCTGATGCACCCGAAAATTAAGAGTAGGCGCAGCTTTGCTGTGCCGTTAAGCGAAAAATTTTCGTATTTCGGTATAAGCAGAAACTTTTGTGAACAAAAGTTTCCCCCAACCCCCCTTCAAAAAACTTTCAATGCGATGCTATCCTAATTGTTAAAAAAATAATTTGCCGCAACAAAATCTTGAGGTTTTCGTTCCGAAGGGCATTTTGCATTTATAAAAACTATATACAGCTCAAGAATATTTTTTGAGCTACTTGCAACAATGCAACGTACGTAGGCGCTACACTACAAAAAAACTTTCACAACCCCCTACTTATCTCTGCAAATCCTTCTAACTAGCCATTTTTCATAAAAATGATTTTCTTCACAAAGTAACTTGACGTAAACAACAAATCTAGCTAAAATCCCAATAACTGTTAGTAGAAGCCAAAATACTTTTACATCTTAACGTGCAATTGTATACATGGTTTTGTTTGTGTGTCTCATTGGAGTTTGAAAATCTCATTTTAACCAAGGACAAGTACATGGAAAACGCTAAATTACGAAAGCGATGTATTTGGAGACTAGGCATCTTAACACTAGTGGCATTCTTCACTATGGCAAGCTCAACCATGGCTGCCCCAGAGCTTGAAGCCACAGACAGTGGAGCACCATCAGCCATTGTTATGTTCCCGGTGACTGACAAACCTAGTCCTTTTGCAGCTGGCATGCGCCCTGTGGTCTTTAATCACCTTATGCACTAAAAGGTCGTTGAAGACTGCGAAACCTGTCACCACACAGGCGATACGCAAACCTGCTCTTCCTGTCACAGTGTAGAAGGCAAGGAAGAAGGCAAATTTATTACCCTCGAAAGAGCTATGCATGCAGAAAATATTGCAAAACGCTCTGGTGACACCAAGACACCTGTCTCATGCGTCAGTTGTCACACACAAAACCTCACTCGCAAAGAGTGCGCCGGTTGTCACAGTATTGTTCAAGACCCCCGCAAAGAAAATTATTGCGCATCTTGCCATGATGTGACCCCACAAATGACTAAAGAGCAATTTATGCAGGGTGTCAAAGGCGAGCTAGATGCGGAAGAAAATCTTGCACTTGCCACACAAACTGCCCACGAAAGAACGCAGAAAATTGCGAAAAAGCTCAATGTGCACACACTGCCTACAGCTATTACCATTGATGGCATTTCCGAGAAATTTGAAGGCAATGACTTTAACCATAAGCGTCACTATACGTCACTGTTAAAGCGCATTGGTGAAGATAAGTTGGCAGCAACCTTCCATAGTGGCAACGAATATGCTTTGTGCGCCACCTGTCACCCCAACAGTCCGCCTTCGGCAACGCCGCCCAAGTGCATCACTTGTCACTCGCCAAAGATTGACCCCAATAACCCCGGTCGCCCGGCCCTTAAAGCTGCCTATCACTTGCAGTGTATGACTTGCCATGACGCCAGGCAAGTGCCGCGCCCACAAAATACATCTTGTGTCTCGTGCCACAAGGTGCGCACCCCACAGTAAAGGAGGATATAGCATGAATCGCAGAAAATTCCTTACATTTTTGGGAAGCGCAGGCGTGGCCTCTGCCATTGGCACGGCAAAAGTAGCCGATGCCGCCGGTGTGGTAAATTATCCTTATTTCAAGGACAGTTTTGGTGTTTTGCACGATACTACCCGTTGCATTGGGTGCCGTGAGTGCGAAAAATACTGCCAAAAAGTTATTAAGTTGCCTATGCCGGAAAAGCCCTTTAGTGACCTAACCGTAACCCACACCAAACGCCGTACCTCCGCTGCTGCTTGGACGGTGGTCAATCGTTATGAAGTGGGCGATAAAAAAGTTTTCCGTAAGGCTCAATGCTTACATTGCAATGATCCTGCCTGTGCATCGGCCTGCTTTGCCCAGTGTTTTCAAAAAGAAGCCAATGGTGTAGTAAGCTATAAAGGTGACCAATGCGTGGGCTGTCGTTATTGTATGGTGGCCTGTCCCTTCTACATTCCTGGCTTCCAGTATGAAGAAGCCTTTGACCCCTTGGTGCTTAAGTGTACCTTTTGTGAGCCTCGCCTCAAAGAAGGCTTGCTCCCTGGCTGTGTAGAAGGTTGCCCCATGGATGCCTTAACCTTTGGCAAGCGCAGTGACCTCATTAAAATTGCACGCAAGCGCATCGAACAAAACCCTGAACGCTATGTAGATTATATCTATGGTGAAACCGATGCCGGCGGCACAGCATGGATGACGCTTTCCGGCGTTGACCAAGCAAAGCTTGGGCAAAATATGCACCTTGGCAATCGCCCCATGGGTGAATTGACTTCCGGCGCCTTAGGTGCTGTCCCCATGATTATTGGCTTTTGGCCTGTACTCTTTGCAGGTGCCTATGGTGTCACCAAGTATAAAGAAGCAAGAGTGAAAGCCATGGAAAAAGAAGCCAAAGCCAAGGCTGCTGCACAATTAGAAACCGCTTTACAAAACGTTCAAGCCGAGCTTGGCGAACAAGGTGCTGAAATTACCGCAAAGGTGAAAAAAGCCATTCATGATGCCGAACAAGCTTGCGAG
>CAYJHS010000310.1:0-2641 GCA_964369815.1 uncultured Desulfovibrionaceae bacterium | reverse complement strand
AGTCACAATGCCGCCCAATACTTTCCTTCTATCCATGCCTCTAACTCCTTATGTCCATACTAAAAATTTACTATTACAAGAATAGCATACTAAAACCTACTAATTCAATATGTTAGTCAGTAGATGTCTATTTATTGTACTTTTTTTCACAAAAGTCAAGCGTTTGTTCAAAAAAACACAAAATAAATACGGCCAAAAAGACGTGAGGAAATGTCCATAACAAAGTGTCAAAAAAGCCAACTTAAAATTTTTCCAAGAGATAGTGTCAACGCAAAATTAAACGAAAACTTTTAACTACAAATAGTTCAGGAATACAGTTGAGGTTTTTGCATAACGCATAACAATACTTCTCCATGTTTTAATTGAAGAAAATCATTTTCAGTCAACTGTTTTATTTTGTAAGGGTATTGACCATATTCTCGTTGAGAAATACTATTTTTCTTAGATAGAATAATCGCCTGCATCAGGGTGTTTGATGTAAAGTCGACTAGTTCATTGGTGTCGTATCTGAGGCTGGAGTTTATAGACGACTGCTTAGTCGTGGTGATAAGGGATATTGCGGACAATACACTCCGCCCTGTATAGCTGTTCGTAAAGCAGCACCCGTGCCAGCTCATGTGGAAAAGTCATAGGGCCAAGGGCAAGACAATATTGTGCTTTTTGGCGTACCGCTGCATCTAGGCCAAAAGCTCCCCCTATAATAAAGCATGGGGGTCTTATGGCATTTTCGGAAATTTCTTCAAGAAATTTTGCAAAATCTCGCGAGGTAAAATTTTTTCCTTTTTCATCCAGACAAATAATTGTATCTCTGGTGTTGAGCGCTGCTAAAATCTTCTGTCCTTCCTTAAGGTTACGTTCTGCTATGGGCAATGCGGCGTCGCCATCCTTAACAATTATTTCTTGTACTTGTCGCCAATGCTGTATACGCTCTTTGTAGTGTGTTGCGGCGCTTTTCCAATGTGGACTTTTTAATGCACCTACGGCAATGATGCGTAAAGGTTTTTTAGCCATGAAAATACCCCATATAATACCTGAAAATAATTTGCTCTCGCAGAGCATACGCACTTTAGATGCTGGCGTCCAGCTCTTGCAAGAGGGCAAGGTTATTGCCTATCCCACCGAAACTTTTTTTGCCCTTGGCTGAACAATGAGCTTTGCCAAAGCTGGGGGAGGGGTTTTTTTTGCCAAGGGGCGGGATAAAAATAAACCCTTGCCTTTACTTGCGGCCTCCATGCAGCAGGTGCTGGATATTGCCCATATGAATGATACGGAAAAAGCCCTTGCTGAGCAATTTTGGCCGGCGTCTTTGACCTTACTCTTACGGGCAAAGGAGCATGTGCTGCACTCCATAACGGCAGATACAGGCAAGGTGGCGGTGCGTATTTCGCCACATGCGGTGGCACAAGCTTTAGCCGAAAGAGCTGATATGCCACTTATTTGTAGTAGTGCCAATGTGAGCGGTGCGCCGCCGGCAAAGCTTTGTACGGAGCTTGATGCGGCGATTTTTCCGCACATAGGCGGTATTGTCTGCGAAGGTGAAAAACCGCAAGGGGGACTTGCCTCAACCATTATAGAAGTGGACGCAGACAAAAATGTGCTAGTGCGCAGGCAGGGCGCTGTAGCGGTGCAAAGCCTTGAAGATGCGGGCTTTCGGGTACGCTTGCCATAAAGGGTGCTATGTCTTATAATTATAAACATAAACGCAAGTAATTTTTTAGATAAAATATAAAGGATAACATATGTCAGACTACATTACACGGCAAGAGGCTTTGGAGCTTGTTAAAGCACACACAACGGAAGCTTTTTTGGTGCAACACGCCTTGGCTTCCGAGGCGGTGCTTTGCGCTTTGGCAGAGCACTTTCAAGAAGATACCAACATCTGGGGACTTACAGGTCTTTTGCACGACGTGGACTATGCACGAACAGCTGCAACGCCTGAAAAGCACGGGCTTGAAAGTTGCGAACTTTTGCAAGGCAAGCTGCCAGAAGAGGCTTTACAGGCCATAAGGGCACATAATGGCGAACATAATGGCACAAAGCCCGAAAGTCGCCTTGACTATGCTTTGCGTTGCGGTGAAACCATCACCGGCCTTGTGGTAACAGCGGCTCTAGTGCGCCCCACAGGCATGAGCGGTATGGAAGCAAAAAGCCTGAAAAAAAAGATGAAGGATAAGGCCTTTGCGGCTTCCGTGTGCCGTGAAAATATTAAAGAATGTGAAAAAATTGGCCTTGATCTTGATAGCTTTTTGAAGCTTGCTATTCATGCCATGGAGCAAAAAGCAGCGGAACTGAACTTGCCGCATACAGCGTAATAATTGCATATTATTTGTGATGATAGAGTGTTGATAAAGCCTACTGGGGAAGACCCCCTTTCCAAAAAACTTTAACTGCGGCCATGCATTATCTTCGAAAATAAAATCTTGCCGCAATGTAGTATTGTAAAGCGTCGGATACAGCAAAACTGTCCCTAGTTTTATTTTCGGGTGTAGCAAAGCGTTGCTGCCCTTGCCCCCTTAAACTTTGTTGCGCCGATATTTATTTTTAACAAAGAAATGTCATCGCATTGAAAGTTTTTTGAAGGGGGGTCTGGGGGGAAACTTTTGTTCACAAAAGTTTCTGCCCAGTGCGAATGACGAAAATA
>CAYJHS010000309.1:0-2665 GCA_964369815.1 uncultured Desulfovibrionaceae bacterium | reverse complement strand
AAACTTTCAATGCGATGACATCTTATTGTTAAAAATTACATCTTGCCGCAATGAAACTACAGAAGGGGGGGTAGCCGAAAATTATGCGTAGGCGCAGCTTCGCTGTGCCGTTAAACAAATAATTTTCGTACTTCCAAAATAGGCAGAAACTTTTGTGAACAAAAGTGTCCCCCCAGACCCCCCTTCAAAAAACTTTCAATGCGATGACATCTTATTGTTAAAAATTACATCTTGCCGCAATGAATAATGCAATAGAAACTGAGCCTACACAACCCATGCCAGTAAAACCATAAGCGATTCAAAAAGGGTTGGGTGCGAGGAAAACGAAGTTTTTTTTACGAAGGAAGCGTATCAAAATATACGTGACCGGAGTAAAAAACAAGTCTGACGAAGCAGACAGCCCTTTTTCAATCGCTTATATTAGCCGACTTGTCGCTGCGCATAAGCCCTAACAAAAGCAATTGCGCTGTCCGCATCTTCTACTTCACCCACAATTTGTGCTTGCAAAAGTGCCTCACGCAAGACCCCAATCATAGGCCCTGGGCGTAAATTAGTGCACTGCATAATTTCATTGCCGTTAAGTAAGGGTTCCAGCATTTGTTCTGGGGTTTCAGCACGTTCTAAGTATTTTAAGTTATGGTTAAAATATGTATAGGATCCATTACGAGACTTAAGATCAGCCTTGGTCATCTCCATAAGGCGTGGATATTCATCCAAGGCCTTAAAACGTCGAATGCCACGGTCGGTAAGCATAGACTGAAAACGGATTTGATGACGCACAAGGTGACAAATAAGGTCAATATCATCACCGAGGAAGTGTAAGCGACGCAAGATTTTTCTTGTAACCTTGGCGCCAATACGGTGGTGTTGATAAAAAGTCCACTCACCATCGTGGTATTGTGCTGCATATAACTTCCCAACATCATGGAAAAACATAGCCATAGTACCCAGCCAGTCATAACAAAACTCATCTTCGGCATAGTAACGCATTCCGGAGATAGTATGCGAGAAAACGCTGTCATAAGTGCCATCTTCATTGATGCTTTGTGCTATGCAAGACAAAGAAGCTACTTCAGGCACAAGTCCTTGCAAAATATGAGCGTCATACATGAGCTGCACAAATTTCCACATGCGTTCAGGAGCAACCTTGCGCCATTCGTTCATAATTTCTTGCACAGCTACATAATCTAAAATACAAGAGCTGGCTCGTACAATTGCTACCCAAGTATTGTTGGTAATTTTTAAATCAAAATTCGCCGCAAAACGTAAGGCGCGGATACCCAATAAATAGTTACTACGTAACATCTCATCGGGAATACCCACCAAAGAAATGGCTCCACTTTTTAAATCTTCAAAACCAGCATAGACATTTTCATCTTCATTACTACGAAAACGTGTCAGGTACGAATCCAAACGCGTGGGAAAATCCACATTGGCAATCATGCGAGGAGCAAGCTTTAACTGTGCACGATCTGGGTGCGCTGCGTCGTCAGCGGGAATAGGGTAAAAGTGAAAGGTCACCTCCCCTTCTTTTAAACAACCAATATATGATGGATTTTCATTTTCTTCCATTTGAGGAAAAAGTTTTTGCAAAGTAGCAAAATCAGGTTCACATGCTATATCAATACCTATAGGCTCATTAGGGTTCATAAGCTTTGTCTGTAAGGGAGCGTTAATAACATGCGCATCATAGCCATTGCGTAATATAGTTTTACAAATGCCTTTAGCATCCAAAAAAGCCTGTTCCATGGTTTCTCTCCTTAATGAAAGAAAATTATTTTTTTATAACTCACCGTTTTGAGCGCAAAAGTCAAGAGTAAAGAAACAGCATTGTAGTTTCAAATATTTTCTGGGGGGAAACTTTTTTGAACAAAAGTTTCCCCCCAGACCCCCCTTAAAAAAACTTTCAATGCGATGACACTTTATTGTTAAAAAATACATCTTGCCGCAATGAAACTATAGAATGTGTAGGCACAGCCTTGCTGTGCCGTTAAACTAATAATTTTTATACTTCCAAAAAAGATTAAAAAACACCACACCCCACTGAAACACAAAAAAAACGTCCCAAACACTTTACCATTGTACACATTTGCTCTAGTATGCGTGGCGCAATATCACTAAAGTAGATGGAATATGAACGATACAAAATTACTCAATCTTATCACTCGTGCCCGTAGCAATGTTTATCAGTTGCATCCCCCAACCCCCTTGGAGCATTATCCTCAAGAAGGCGGCGGTACACTGCTACTTAAACGGGAAGACCTCTCGCCCGTCCACTCCTATAAGTGGCGTGGCGCCTATAACTTCATTGCTTCCCAAAAACCAGAAACTCTCGCCAAGGGTGTAGTCACAGCCTCTGCAGGCAACCATGCCCAAGGAGTTGCTCTTGCAGCCTCTCGCCTAGGCATTAAAGCACGCATCACCATGCCCACCACCGTGGCACGCATGAAAGCCCACGAGGTTCGCCGCCTTGGAGGCGATGCAGTGGACATAGTCATTACCGGTGATACCTTTGACGACGCACGCCGCGCCGCCGGCACTGCGGCCCTAGAACTTGGCATGCTCTATGTCCCCCCCTATGACCACCCCCTCGTCGTGGCAGGACAAGGCACCATTGGCGATGAATTACTCATGGGATCCATCTGGCCTGACGGGGTCTTCGTAC
>CAYJHS010000308.1:0-2679 GCA_964369815.1 uncultured Desulfovibrionaceae bacterium | reverse complement strand
TGGTGGCATTTTTTGATGGATTTACAAGCCTTACCCAAATGCTTATTTTTTTCATTCTTGGCTTTTTGGCAACTCCAAAACTTATTCCAGAAGTCTTTATCTCCTCAGTGATTATCTGCCTATTGCTCACCTTCGTAGTACGCCCTTTGGCTGTTACATTATGCCTTACGCCCTTTAAATGTAGCATACCACAACAGTTATTGGTATCCTTTGCTGGGCTTCGCGGGGCAGCTTCAGTTGTCTTTGCCATTATGGCTACGGTGCATGAGGCGCAAACTCCTGGGGCTTTATTCCACACAGTATTTTGTATTGTTCTTTTATCTATAAGCTTTCAAGGAACGCTTTTGTCGCCTGTATCTCGCTGGTTAAACATGTGCGATGACAGCATTGACGACTCAAAAAGTTTTAACGATTATGTACAAAATAAGAGTGTCAGTTTCATTTCCTTAACAATTCAAGATGGGCATCCTTGGATTAATCAAGCTTTGCGAAATGTTCATATCCCTCCGGGCATGCTTGCTGTTATGTTACTACGCCAAGGAAAGAATATATTGCATGGCGGAGAGAGTACCTTTGCACTTAATGACATTGTGGTACTATGTGCCCCCAAAAATCATGAGAAAATAAATTTTGACATATCAGAACTGCATATTGAAGCAGACAGTGAATGGATAGAGAAAAGTATAGCCCAGTTTGCCCCGAATGCAGAAAAATTGGTAGTCATGATTTTACGAGAAGGAAAAACCATTATTCCAAGTGGCAAAACCATTATACAAGAACGTGATGTGCTGGTGCTTGTGGATAAATAGTGCGGTTGCGGCAAAAAGTATTATTGAAAAAAGAGATGTTATGGCATTAAAAGTTTTTTGAAGGGGGGTCTGAGGGGGAACTTTTGTTCACAAAAGTTCCCCCTCAGAAAATAAAAAACTAAATACTACGCTGTTCTTTTTTCCCAAGATTGGACGGTATTTTTGAGCAGCATGGCGATGGTCATGGGGCCTACACCGCCGGGGACGGGTGTGATGGCGCCGGCTTTAGATAGGCAAGAGTCATAGTCAGCATCGCCCACAAGGCCACTGTCGGTTCTGTTAATGCCAACATCAATGATGACAGCATCTTGTTTAATCATGTCGCCAGTGAGGAAGTTGGCTTTGCCAAGGGCAAGGATGATGAAGTCGGCATCACGGCACTCTTTGGCAATGTCTGGGGTGCGAGAGTGGCACATGGTCACAGTGGCGTTGGCATATTTTCCGTATTGAGTAAGCAGGAGGGACATGGGGCGACCTACAATGTTGGAGCGACCTACCACGACGGCTTTTTTGCCGCTGGGGGAGAGGTCGTAGCGCTCGAGCAGCTCCATGACGCCAGCAGGGGTGCAAGACACGAAGCCGGGAAGTCCAAGGGAGAGGCGTCCTACGTTTTCTGGGTGGAAGCCGTCCACGTCTTTGGCTGGGTCAATGGCGAGCAGACAAGCGTCGGAATCAAGCCCCTTTGGTAGGGGGAGCTGTAATAAAATGCCGTCAACATTGGGGTCATTATTGAGGTCTTCAATGAGGGCAAGAAGTGCGTCTTGGCTTGTGTCGGCGGGTAAACGATGGGGGATGGAGTTGATACCCACATCTT
Organism: uncultured Desulfovibrionaceae bacterium; assembly: GCA_964369815.1. GTDB lineage: Bacteria > Desulfobacterota > Desulfovibrionia > Desulfovibrionales > Desulfovibrionaceae > CAYJAD01. The sequence goes on along the minus strand of CAYJHS010000308.1, from coordinate 1,056 downwards.
CACAGGCCTTTTCTTTGTTACGCACATACACTTGAGAGGCTGGATCTTCACCTACGAGGATAACCGCAAGGCCTGGGGCACGTTTGCCACCGGCTTTGGCTTGGTCAACTTTCACTTTTAATTCAGCACGAAGGCTTGCTGCGGTTGCTTTACCATCAATAATTGTCGCCATTGTTTTTCTCCTTAATAAAATATACAGCGGGTAAGCTATGAGGCTTACCCGCTGTTTTGGTTGTTTTAATCGTTGTCGTCAAGGGCAAAGTATTCTGCCATCATGGGACCAAAGTAGGTGGCGCAATCTTCCAACTCCTCTTCGATGCGTAGGAGTTGGTTGTACTTTGCAACACGGTCAGAGCGGCACAGGGATCCGGTTTTGATTTGACCTGCGTTCACGCCTACGGCAAGGTCGGCAATGAAGGTGTCTGATGTTTCGCCAGAACGGTGAGAAATAACCGTTGTGTAGGAAGCTTCTTTAGCCATTTCAATGGTATCCATGGTTTCAGTCACGGTACCGATTTGGTTAAGCTTAATGAGAATGGAGTTACCCACGCCTTCAGAGATGCCTTCGGCAAGGATATCAGGGTTGGTAACAAAGATATCATCGCCCACAAGTTGGATATTTTCGCTCATATGGGCGGAGAGCATGCGCCAGCCATCCCAATCGGCTTCGGCAAGGCCGTCTTCGATGGAGATGAGGGGGTATTTTTCGGTAAACTCAGCCAACCAGTTGACCATTTCTTCATTGCTGAAGGTTTTGTTTTCGCCGGCAAGGATGTACTTGCCATCTTTATAAAATTCAGAAGCGGCGGCGTCAATGGCAAGGGCAATTTCGCTGCCAGGATTGTAGCCTGCTTCTTCGATGGCACGCATAATGTAGCTAAAGGCGTGGTCATGGTCTTTGAGATTAGGGGCAAAGCCGCCTTCATCACCAACGCTGGTCACATGACCGTCGGCAGCAAGGATGGCTGTGAGAGCGTGGAACACTTCTGCGCCCATACGTAAGGCATCGCGGCAGCTGAATGCGCCCACGGGCATAATCATAAATTCTTGAATATC
>CAYJHS010000307.1:0-2712 GCA_964369815.1 uncultured Desulfovibrionaceae bacterium | reverse complement strand
GGAGGGGAGAGGAAAATCTTTTTGGCGCTAGCAAAAGTTTTCCTCTCCCCTCCCCGAAAAATAAAAACAAATAAGAGACGTATATGAACAAAGAATTATTAGACATTTTGGCATGTCCTCGTTGCCATGGAGAGCTTGCTTTGGAAGAAGAGCAAGGTAAAGAAGTGGGCTTAAGCTGCGCTGCGTGTGCTGTGTTATACCCCATTCGTGATGACATACCCATTATGCTTATGGAAGAGGCTATTTCTTTAAGTAATTTGGGGAAAAGCGTTAAATAATATGCGCATACTTGTCGCTTCTGATTTACACGGCTCCTTAGAGAGTGCACTTTTTTTATTGGATAAAGTGCAAGAACTGCAGCCAGATTTATGTTTATTGCTGGGGGATTTTCTCTATCATGGGCCACGCAATCCCTTTCCTTTGCAGTATACACCTAGGGATGTAGCCAAAACCCTTGGCAACATCATGGACTATGGCACAGAAATTTTAGCTGTACGGGGCAATTGTGACGCCTTGGTAGATGAAAGTTTATTGCCATTTCCGCTGGTAGAGAATCTACAACTCTATGTGGATGGGCATACGCTTATGGCGGCACATGGGCATCAATATGGACGTGATCCTGATTTCTCGGGCATAGCCAAGGGCACTGTCATGGTGACTGGGCATACACATATCCCTGTGGCAGAGAAACGAGAACAAGTCTACTGGTGGAATCCCGGAAGCTTAAGCCTTCCCAAACAGGGTTATCCGCATTCATATGGCGTGTATGAAGGTGGCACTTTCACTATCTATAATGTGAAAGGTCAGGTGTTTTTACAACACATCCTCCCTCAATAAGCGTTGAAAATTTTTATTTTTCAAGTTTTCTAGTGGCGAGATTTTTTCTCAGAGGAAATATGTTTTTATATTAGCGGTTTCCCCAAAAAACTACTCAAACCCCTAAAACGCATTGCGGAAAACACAAAGCGCAACACACTCATATTAAACTATAAAAACATGAACAACCCTAAAAAAACGCCACCACCTTACGCTGTTAGCTTAACGCATTGCGCTTCTTACACACGAGCAGAAGTGGAAGAGGCCATGCGCCGTGTGCTCACAACTAGCGGCCTTTTGCCAAGCCTCACACGAGATATGCAGGTACTTGTAAAGCCCAACCTTTTACGGGCAGAGTTACTTTGTTGCACCCATGCGGAGGTGATGCGAGCTCTGTGTCTATGTTTGCAAGAGCATGGAGTTAAGGTGCGGGTTATGGATTCGCCGGGTTTTGGCAGTACCAAGAGCGTGGCACATAAGGTAGGTCATTTAGATGCCTTGGCGCCACTGGGCTTAAGCGTAGAAGAATTTAGCGGCACAGTTCCTTTCGTTTTACCTGATAACTTAGGCACATGGCAAATAGGACGTGAAGCCTTTTCCTGTGACTGCATCATTTCTGTGCCACGGCTAAAAGTGCACAAGCAAATGCGCATGACCCTAGCGGTAAAAAATCTTTTTGGCTGTATTGTGGGCCTGCGCAAAGCCCTTGCACACACACGGCAGGGGATTTCTGTAGACACCTTTAGCCAAAGCATCTTGGCCTTATACAATGCCCTGCCCCCCACGGCGGCGGTGCTGGACGGTATTGTTGGTATGCACAGAACAGGCCCTGCTGGCGGCGATCCTTTTCCCCTGCACTGCCTTGGTGCCAGCATACATGCCGAGGCGCTGGACACCGCCATATATAGCCTTTTAAAAGTCCCCCCCGAACTTATACCTCTGTGGAAAAATGCACAGCAAGCTCAAAGCCTTAGCGCATTTGCACACAATATTCACTATACTGACATGCCTCCGTCACACTTTGACGCACAATTTTTTGATTTACCTAATAGCCTAATGGATATATCTTTTCAGCCGCATAAGCTGCTCATCAGCTATGCCAAAAGAATATACAGCCGCTGGTTTTAAAATGCCGCTAGTAGCAGGGAGGATGCATGGCTTTGATTTTACCTAACGAAACAGATATTTATGCTCTTACTGATAGCAAATTCAGCCTTGGACGCAGTGTAGAAGAAGTGGCTAAAGCCCTGCTAGGCGGCGGTGTAAAAATTTTACAGTACCGAGAGAAGAAAAAGAAAGCTGGAGAAATGCTAGAAGAGTGTCGCCTTTTACGTGCTCTTACCCAAGAAGCTGGCGCATGCTTTATTGTAAATGATCATATTGACATAGCCATACTGGTGGATGCCGATGGAGTGCATGTGGGGCAAGAAGACCTCCCCGTACCTGAGGTTCGCCGCCTTATTGGTGCACAAAAAATTATTGGCCTGTCCACTCATGCGCCGGAAGAAGCACAAAAAGCCAAAGAGCTTGGCGCAGATTATATTGGCGTGGGCCCTATTTTTGCCACGCAAACCAAGGAAGATGTCTGTGCGCCTGTTGGCTATGAATATCTTGACTATGCAGCAAAGTACAGCCCACTTCCCTTTGTAGCCATTGGCGGCATAAAAAAACATAATATTGCTGAAGTGGTGCGCCATGGAGCCTATTGTTGCGCACTTGTTACGGAGCTTGTGGGAGCAGAGGATATTGCGGCAGAAGTCGCACTGGTACGCAAGGCCATGAGAGGGTAACTTTTTTGGGAGCGTAGAGCTAAAAATATTATAAAATAAAAATTTTAATTGTCCCCCATTGGGCGCGTTTTGGTAGAGGATGGGGGGTGTGGGGGGAAGGAGACCC
>CAYJHS010000306.1:0-2720 GCA_964369815.1 uncultured Desulfovibrionaceae bacterium | reverse complement strand
GCTTGCCGTGGAAGCCACAGTGGCATTCTTCCTTGAGTCCACATTCATTGCTGTTTGGGTTTTTGGCTGGAAAAAAGTAAGCAAAAAAGTACACTTATTTGCCATTTACATGGTTGCCATCGCCGGAAATCTTTCAGCTGTGTGGATTATTCTTGCCAATGGCTGGATGCAAAATCCCATTGGCTACGTCATCCGCAATGGTAGAGCTGAACTGGAAAGCTTCATTACCGTTATTACAAACCCATATGCTTGGGGACAATATTTCCATACAGTAATCTCTTGCTGGATGCTTGGTGGCTTTTTTGTCCTTGGCGTTTCTGCTTGGCATTTAATGCGCAAAAGCCATGTAAAATTCTTTAGTGCTTCCTTCCGTATGGCAGCTCCCTTCACCTTAGTCATGGCCTTACTTGTCGGCGCAACCGGTCACCACCAAGGTGAAGTTGTGGCAAAATATCAACCCGCCAAACTCGCCGCCATGGAAGCCATTTGGGATACACAAAAACAAGCCCCCATGCACATCTTTGCTTGGCCCAATGCCGAACAAGAAAAGAACGACTTTGAATTTATTACCATTCCTGGTCTTGCTTCCTTACTCTCTTATGGCAGCGCCGATGCAGAATTCAAAGGACTCAAAGACTTCCCCAAGGAAGACAGACCACCTTTATTGGTTACTTTCTTCTCCTTTAGAACGATGGTTGGGCTAGGTACTATTTTTATCGCTTTAGCTTTCCTTGCCTTCTGGCAACGTAAGCGTGATGAAAACATGAGCCCCTTGCTCATGCGCACACTTACATGGGCCATCCCCTTGCCATATATTGCCATTATGCTTGGCTGGGCAGTGGCAGAGGTAGGGCGCCAACCTTGGATTGTGTACGGACTCATGCGCACCTCCGATGCGGTTTCCCCCGTTCCTACCAGTAGTGTAGCTATCTCCCTTGTGGCATTTATCGTGGTTTACACCATGCTTGGCCTCATAGATATTTATCTTTTACGTAAAAACGCCATCCTCGGCCCAAAAGTATAAGGAGCTCATATGTTAGAAACAACTTGGTTCGTACTCTGGGGTCTTTTATGGGCTGTATACTTTATTTTAGACGGCTTCGACCTAGGACTTGGCACATTACTGCCCTTCCTCGCTAAGGATGAACATGAAAAACGTGTCATCTTCAATGCTGCCGGCCCCTTTTGGGACGGCAACGAAGTATGGCTTATCACCGCAGGTGGCGTAACCTTTGCGGCCTTCCCTAAGGCCTATGCTGTTATGTTTTCAGCTCTCTATGCACCATTACTCATCATTTTATTTTCTTTAATTTTCCGCGCGGTTTCTTTTGAATTTCGCAATAAAGAAGATCACCCTTTATGGACAGCAATTTGGGATAAGGTTCACTTTATTTCAAACATTATCCCCGCAGTCTTGTTCGGTGTCGCTTTTGCTAACCTATTTATGGGTATTCCCATTGACGGCAATGGCGTTTATCATGGTAATTTATTAAAATTATTAAGCCCCTATGGCATTGCTGGCGGCATCTTCTTCTTGGTGATGTTCGCCCTGCACGGAGCCATATGGCTTGCCTTTAAATCAGAAAATGGCTTGCAAACCAGAGCTGTTGGCACTGCCATTTTGTTATGGCCCATCATGCTGGTTTTATTGGTTGCATTCTTAATCCTTACCGCTTTTTACACCAATCTTTATGCCAACTACCTAGACATGCCGGCACTCTTCCTTGTGCCTGTGATAGCCTTAGCGGGCCTTATTGGTGTGCGAGTAATGCTAGCAAAAGGCAAGCTTATTTTAGCTTGGGCATGCAGCGGCGTGTACATTTTAGGCGTAACCTTCTTTGGCGTACTTGGCATGTTCCCCGGAATTATTATTTCCAACATGGACCCCGCCTTCACCGTTACCGCCTTTAACTCGGCTTCAAGCCCCTTAACCCTCAAAATCATGCTGGGCGTTGCCCTCGTATGCGTGCCCATCGTACTTGCCTATCAAGCTTGGATGTATGTAACCTTCTCCGGAAAGGTCACCGCTGAAGAACTTGAAGACGACCACGCTTATTAAAATACTTTGTAAGTAGGGGAAATTTTCTGGGGGGAAACTTTTGTGAACAAAAGTTTCCCCCCAGACCCCCCTTCAAAAAACTTTCAATGCGGCAATATCTTATTATTAAAAAAAGATATTGCCGCATTGAATTTTAAATGGCTATTGTCTTAACTGTTGATTATTCACTAGCTATGCGGATGTTGCAAAATACTGGCATCGATGTAATTGATGCCAGTATTTTTATGTTGTGCCAGTGAAAAGCGCTGAAAAACACCTGTGTCAAATGCTGCTTTAAGGTAACAACCACTACTACATCTTATTTACTTTCGTCCCTGCATAGGTAAAGCTGCCCTTCACCATACTAAAAAAGCTCCCTTTATCTATTCCCACAGGTTTACCGCACTTGCACCAGACCTTACCATCGTGCTCGTCAACCTCGTACATCTTACTGATTCGAGCCTTATGACAACGCAAAACTTCACCTTGGCCGAGCTTTTGGTATTTCCATAATTTGCGGCGACACGCCGAACATTTTATTGTTAACATGGGCGCAGTGTATCCTTAATATATAAAATACACAATATGACTTATGTCATGTTTGAGCACGGAAAAAGTAGTTAGTATATAAAAGCGTTTTGAGGGGAAGGGGGGAGTTTGAGGGGGGGAAGGGGAAGCTTTT
>CAYJHS010000305.1:0-2728 GCA_964369815.1 uncultured Desulfovibrionaceae bacterium | reverse complement strand
AAATCTACGATGGGTAAGCATAGAAATATGAAGCTCTGCTGCAAGAGTGCTTGTGGGTATATCTTTTACGGCAAGGCTCTGCATATTGCCAACTAAAGTATTCATGCCAAAATAAGTAGCCACAGACACCAGAGAAAAAGAAAAAAGTACGACAAAAATAGAAGTCAAAATTTTTGTTTTAATGCGCATAAAAACTCCCTTTTCTTATAAAAATTATTATTCAATAAAAAGTTGTGAAAAAGCAGCTAAGCTATTCCCTTCACACATTTTTGTTGTGTAGATAAAATATTGACATTTACTTTTTCCTTATGGGGAAATATGCTTTGATAAATCTCATACCAGTGTATTATTAATATCCAGTAATCATATTTTAAAACCCCTAGCACTTTGAATATGTTATAATGTAGCTATTGTCTTAACTCAGCACCCCTAACAGGTGCTTCATAGCGTTTTTCTCCGGTAATGGTACCAACGAAAAACTTCACTTTGTATGCCATAAGCTTTATTTATTGCAAACTAAAATAGGTTAACTATGGGGATGTTGCAAAATGCCATTGGTGTCGATGTAAGTGATACTTACATTTTTGCAATGTCCTTATAAGGTATCGAACAATCAGTAATAGTCTGTTTTTGTTAAGTAAAAAACAATAGGTGCATTTTGTAAAAATACAATATGACTTCGCTCTTTATTTTTGAATCCAAAGTTGCAACGCATTATATAACACGTCTGGACTTATGGGCTTTGTAATATGCTCATTCATACCGTTGGCAAGGCTAATATCCTTATCTCCCTTCATGGCATGGGCTGACATGGCAATAATTGGTAAATGATCAAACTTCTTTTGTTGGCGTATGAGCCGTGTAGCTGTATAACCATCCATAATAGGCATTTGTATATCCATGAGTACAGCATCATAGCTCTTTTTTTCAAGCATTTCTAAGGCTTTTTTGCCATTATCAGCAGTATCTACCATATACCCAGCTTCTTGCAATATTTCTATGGCAACCAATTGGTTAATATCATTATCTTCAACTAAAAGTATATGATATACTTTATTCGCCTCTTGCACCATATGCATAGCAAGCTCTTGTGGATTGTCACGACTTACCTTTCTTTGGTCCTGCTTAAAAATTGCCGTGCAAAAAAATGTAGATCCCTTACCAAGTTCACTTTCCACCCAAATATTTCCACGCATCATAGTAATAATACTACGGGAAATCACAAGTCCAAGCCCTGTTCCTCCATACTCTCGCGTAATAGAGCTATCGGCTTGTGAAAAAGCGGAAAATAAACGATTAATTTGCTCAGGCGTTAAACCAATGCCCGTATCTCTCACGGCAAAAGTGCATAAAAGCTCACAATTATCTCTAGGGGTGCTTTCTACATCAAGAGAAACACTACCAGAGCGAGTAAATTTAATAGCATTACTTACCAAGTTAAAAAGTACCTGTTTAAGGCGTAAAGCGTCTCCTAAAATAATGGTCTTAGAAAACTCTTCTGCAGCTGACACGCTAAAATTCAAGCCCTTTTGCGAGCTTAAGGGGGTATAGAGGTCTGACACTTCTTGGCACAACTCCGCCAAAGTAAAGGGTCTTATTTCCATTTCAAGCTTGCCAGCTTCTATTTTTGAAAAATCTAAAATATCATTGATAATACGCATGAGATTATTGGCTGAAAAAAGACTTTTTTCCACATAATTTCTCTGCATTTCATCAAGGGAGGTTTTATTCAAAAGACGTAGTAAACCCAAAATACCATTCATGGGTGTGCGTATTTCATGGCTCATATTGGCTAAAAACTCACCCTTGGCTTGGGTACTTTTTTCTGCCATTTCCTTAGCTTCACGCAAGACATGTTCATTGGCTTGAATTTCACGCAACATAGAGTAATGACTTCGCAAGTCCTTAATATAGCTTATCAAGCCCACCTTACCTCGGTAAGAAGTGCGCACCACCAAAATTTCAAAAGGAATTTCTTCACCAGTAATAACGTGCCGTCCAACAATTTCTAGTCGTACTGACCCCCTACTGAAGGCTTCATCAATAGCTTGAAATAAAATATCCTTACTACGCACTCCATTGGGCTGAAATTCAAGCATGGTATTTTCAAAACCATCAAGATAGGCCTGCTGACTATCAAAGCCAAAAATATTTGCCCCCTCAAGATTGGTGTATATGAGCTGAAAATTTTCATCCCAAAAATGCACAGCTAAGGGTAAGGAATCTAGCATGAGAGTATTTCGCAGCTCAGCTTCTTTAACAAGCTCTTGCGTGGCTTTCAGCTCACGTAAATCTTTGGCATAAGAAACAACCACCAGTTCTCCGTCCAGCACAGAGCGCACCAAGGTAACTTCCATGGGGATAAACTCTCCTTGTGAATCTTGGTGTAGCCACTCAAAGCGCATATAGCCTTTGTCCAACACTTCAATATGGTTAGATGCTACTGCATCTTTAGAGTTTCTTCCATCGGGCTGAAATTCTGGAGAGGTTGCATAGAGATTTTGTATATATTCTTCCTTTGTTTCGTATTTAAAGGTGGAAAGTGCGGGTTTATTTCAATCAAACATCTCAACTGCTTTATTACAAAACATAATACATTAAGGAACATTTTCTGTAATAATAGCGTTACGTTGCTCAATAAAGGAAGCTTTCCTTTGTATAGCCTTAAAATCACGCAAATCTCTTGTATAGCAAAGAAACATGGTTTCCCCTTTGAACTGTGTACCCA
>CAYJHS010000304.1:0-2732 GCA_964369815.1 uncultured Desulfovibrionaceae bacterium | reverse complement strand
AAGGAGACCCCTTTTGGGCGCTAGCAAAAGGGGTCTCCTTCCCCCCACAAAAATAAATTGAGGTAAACATGATACATTGTCCTGAAGATTTTTGCCCTGATTTTTCCAAGGGGCTCATAACCGCCATTGCACAGGATGCAAAAACAAACGAAATACTTATGCTGGCATGGATCAATGCCGAAGCGTGGGCAAAAACCTTAGAAACGGGCGAAGTACATTATTACAGCCGTAGTCGCCAGAAGTTATGGCACAAAGGCGGTACATCTGGACATGTACAGAAGGTGAAAAGCATTCGCCTTGACTGTGACAGTGATGCTGTTATCTTTGCCATAGAGCAGGTGGGAGATGCTGCCTGCCACTTGGGCTATCGTTCCTGTTTTTTTCGTGAATTAAAAGGCGATGCGGTCAGCATTTGCAGCCCGCTTATATTTAATCCTGAGGAGATATACAAATGAGTCAACCCATCTTAAAGCTAGGCATCCCCAAGGGATCCTTAGAAGACGCCACCATTAACCTTTTTGAACGTGCTGGTTGGAAAATCCGCAAACACCACCGCAATTATTTTCCGGACATTAACGATCCGGAAATCAACGCTTCTTTATGTCGCGTGCAAGAGATTGGTAACTATGTGGTAGACGGCATTTTAGACGCCGGCCTTGCAGGTTTAGATTGGCTTAAGGAAACGGGCGCCTATGACAAGCTTGTGAAGATTTCTGACCTTGTATACTCCAAAACCTCTAATCGTCCTGCGCGCTGGGTATTGGCAGTAGCTGGTGATTCGCCTTATTATAAGCCGGAAGACTTGGCCGGCAAGCGCATTGCCACTGAACTTGAGGGCATTACCAAGGACTATTTTGTGCAAAAAGGCATGGATGTGTCCGTATTTTACTCATGGGGCGCCACGGAAGCTAAAGTGGTGGAAGGACTTGCCGACGGCAACGTAGAAGTTACAGAAACAGGCACCACAATTCGTGCCCACGGCTTGCGCATTATTGATGAAGTCATGAGCAGCAATACGGTTTTTGTATGTTCTCAAGAAGCTTGGAATAACCCAGAAAAGCGTAAGAAAATCGAACAAATTGACTTACTCTTACAAGGCGCTTTACATGCGGAAAGCCTTGTGTGTATTAAGCTTAACGCCCCATCGGACAATTTGACAGCTATTTTAGATCAGCTGCCTTCCTTGAACTCCCCCACGGTATCACCCTTGCGAGATACCAAGTGGCTGTCGGTAGAAACAGTGGTGGGTGTTGACCTTGTGCGTGATCTCATCCCTAAGCTGCGTGCCGCGGGCGCCGAAGGCATCATTGAATACGCATTAAATAAGGTTATTTAATTATGAATGCTTCTGATATACAAACAAAAGACACAAAAGACGCATCAGACAACTTTTTGGACTCTTTGCCGGAATTGCAAGAAGGCGAAGAATTTCTCTTTGCCTGTAATGAAAAAGTGCCTTGCTTCAATCGCTGTTGCGGTGAGTTGACCTTGCCACTTACGCCATATGATGTCATGCGCTTGTGCCAGCACTTTGCCATTGGCAGTGAAAGCTTTTTGAAGACGCATACACAAATGCGCACCTTCCCCGATACGGGCTTTCCCTTACCCCTACTCAAAATGCTGGACGGCCCAACAGAACCTTGCCCCTTTGTGACACCGGCCGGCTGCTCTATTTATGAAGACAGGCCAGGAGCATGCCGCACCTATCCCCTTGGACGAGGCACCAAGCTTGATGCCGAGGGTAACGTGGGGGAGCGGTTTTTCATCGTGCAAGAAGAGCACTGCAAAGGCTTTGACAGCGGAAAAATGTGGACAGCTAAAGCATGGCTTGCCGACCAAGGTCTTGAGCCTTATAATGATTCCAATGATCGCTATATGCGCATCATGGCGAAAGTAAAGGATCGAGGCGTAGCTGTCAGCCCAAAGATGGCTACCATGATAATTTTATGTTTATATCAGCTAGATCGCTTCCGCACTTTTTTGGGGGATATGCAGATTTTTGCCAAACTAGACATCAGCACCGAACGCTGTGAGCAGATTATGGCTAACGATGATATCTGCTTAAACTTTGCCTATGAGTGGCTAGAGCTGGTTGTCTTTGGCGAGAGCGACACTTTAAAGCGTAAGGTTGTGTAGTTCCCATGCCCTATCTTGAAGCCCATGGCGTGCATCTTTCACACCCGAAAATTTGGCAAGCAAAGCCCCTCATGGAAATTCTTGCTAAAGAGCTGTCCGAAAATCGCAAAACCGATGGCATCCCCGATAAGGCACACATCGTCTTTACCAATGGATGTTATGATATTTTGCACCCTGGACATGTGGCCCTGTTAGCAGAAGCTAAGAGCCTCGGAGAAGTGCTCGTGCTGGCGCTTAACACCGACGCATCGGTGCGCCGCCTTGGCAAAGGTAGTGAACGCCCCATTAACTCCTTGAGCGAAAGGGCCTTTATGGCAGCACATCTAGAAAGCGTGGACTATGTAACCTGCTTTGATGAAGACACACCGCTGGAGCTTATCACCATGCTAAGGCCAGATATTTTGGTCAAGGGCGGTGACTGGGCAAAAGAACACATTGTGGGAGCAGATTTTGTTGAGAGCTATGGGGGACTGGTATATTCCCTACCCTTACTACAGGGCTATTCCACCACGGGACTTGTGCAGAAAATTCAGGCCTAATATATTGTGAGAATTCTCTGGGGGGAAACTTTTGTGAACAAAAGTTTCCCCCCAGAC
>CAYJHS010000303.1:0-2745 GCA_964369815.1 uncultured Desulfovibrionaceae bacterium | reverse complement strand
CTCAAAAAACTTTCAATGCGATGACACTCTATTGTTAAAGATACATATTGCCGCAATATAACTCAAAAAGGTGGGGGTAAGTGCAACAACTTGTTGATGCACTCAAAAATAAATTTTAGGTGCAGCTTCGCTGTACCGTGAAAAAATTTATTTTTCTCTTTCAAGATTGCGTTGCGGCAAAGTGTATTTTAAATAATCGGGTATCATCGCATTGAAAGTTTTTTGGAAGGGGGTCTGGGGGAACCCTTTTGTTCCACAAAAGGGTTCCCCCAGAAATTATAATACAGCTTATTGCAAAGCTATATACAAGGGTACGATACTGCATATGGAGAAGAGAAAGGCTAGGAAAAGCGTTGCTTTATGGCGAAGGGGATGGGTGCTTTTAATGACTATGGCCCAGAGAATGCCGGGAATGAGCCACATAAGCATAAAGCCTACTGAGCGTAAGAACTCGGGATTGGTTAAATAATTTTCTTGTTGTAAAAGTTCAATCCATTGTAGGCCAGTCACTACGAGCATCATCATCCAGAAAAATAGCCAAGTATTACGAGCCCAAGAAGCACACCAAGGCAGCATTTGTGCGTAATAATCTCTGCCAAAATCATCCTTTTTACGTCGCATAATAAGCCATACACAAGACAAGCCTCCAGCAAAAGCAAAACTTAGAGGAAGAAGGTAAGGGACAACATTCCAGATGTTTGACTCAAGGCTGGGCTTTAAAAAGGCATTTAAGCTTAAGGGATGTGTTATGCCCTCAGAAAAGGCACTATCAGCATGATAAATGCATAAAGTAGCATAGAGTGACATGGCATACCAACAACTTGACACAATAGCTAAACATTGCAAAACGATGCGTTGCTCTTGCCATACTGACCATCGTGCATAAAAAAAGCTGAGTAAGATGGTTGCGGCAAGTAATAGAGTAGCCGTATATACATGTATTTGTAAATAAATTGACTGCTTAATGGGTTCAAGATAAGCCGCAAAAGGTAAGCCCATGGTGGCATTTTCGGGATTATTAATAAGCGCAAGGATAGATGGGCTTACGCGTAGGCCTGCGACAACGAGTCCTGCAAGGGTGATGATCCAAGCAAGGTATACTGCCAGTAAGGTTATTTGCTTGGCACATTTTGCATAAGCAGATCTTTCACGAATAAGAGAAAGTATTTGCCCGCATATGCTCATGATCGGTAGGGAAATAAGCGATAAAAAAGATAATGAACAAAGTACGATAAGGGCATAATGCAGTATTTCTTGCCAAGGGATATTGTTAAAATCCATAATGTTTTCTCCAAATGTTGTGGGCTTGTTGTGCCTTAATTTGGCTTGAAGTGCAAGATGTCTTGAAAAGTATTATAATATAGGTTATAAAGCCAATATATTATGGAGGGTAGGTGTATGCAACAAAGTGCAAACATACAGGCAGTATATATAAAACCATCTGGAAATACTCTCAAAAAAATGTCTGCCGTGTTTTTGATGGGACTTTTTTGTGTAGGATGTGGCGGTGCAAAAACACAACAATCTGCGCAAACTACAGAACAAAAAATAGACGCTTTGGGGCAAAGAGTTTCTACCATAGAGGGAAAAGTGCTTGCTTTGGGCCTTGAAGTAAAAGCCGGCCAAGAGCAAGTTTATGAAGTGCGCAACAGACGTGGTATAAACACAGTTATGACAGCGCATCCTATGAACTCTGGCCCTTCTGGAGTGCAAAGGCAAGCACCAGTGGCGCAAGCAAACCCTAAGCCTGTTGCACAACCTCGCTCTGCTAAAACGGCTCCTGCTCCTGCAGCTACTCCTTTTGTGCCACAACAAAGCGCCACAGCATCCTCTTTAAATTCTACTCCCAAAGCTCCTATGGGTAAGCTTGCACCAAGTGACCCCCGTTTGGCTATGAACAAAAATGCACCCATTGTAAGTTCCGCAGGTGACCCAGCGTTACCGCCGGAAACCGCCATGTATAGCCCTGATGCTCATACAGGCCAAGGAGTCCCCAATAGTTCTGCAACCCCTAATACTACCGATATTCAAGTGCCACAGATGCCACCGACTGGGAGTGTGGGAAGTACCCCTTCCTTGCCTCCGCAAGAAATGGCACAGCCTTATGTAGCACCTGCTACGCAAACTTCTCATAGAATAGCGCAGCCAACAGCTACTGTTGCTGGCGAAAAAGCTGCCTATACACAAGCTTTAAATCATGTGAGGGGTGGACAATCGCAAGCTGGACGTGATAAATTTCAACCATTTTTAGCTACATACCCTAAAAGTAAATATGTCCCTAATGTGTACTAGTGGATTCGGGAAAGTTATTATGCCCAAGGAAATTATAATGATGCGTTAGCAGCATTTAAGCAAGTGACCACTAATTTTCCGCGACATCATAAAACTTCTGATGCTTTATTAAAAGCTGGTTTAACGTATCAAAGGCTTGGTGATATTGAAAATGCAAAGCTGCATTATCAAACATTAATTTCTACTTTTCCTCGTTCAAGTGCTGAAAGATTTGCCCGTTCTAAGAAACTCTAATGCACCCATGGCAAGATTTTTCTGAAGCAGATAGGGCAGAGTATTTGTCGACTTTAGCTCTAAAGTATACGAGCGGTATTGGGCCTCGCACCGTGGTGCGTTTGCTCAAATATTTTGGCTCTGCTTTTCCTGCGCTTGAAAATAAAAACATATGGCAAGATGCTCAAGATTCTAGCGATAAGGCAAGGGCCTTATCTAACGAAGCGTGGCGGGCACATG
>CAYJHS010000302.1:954-2752 GCA_964369815.1 uncultured Desulfovibrionaceae bacterium | reverse complement strand
GTGTCAACAATGCTCTTTTGCGCATTGACTCTTCTTCCATGTTCGTCACCAAGCTTGTAGCCACATTAGATATGCGTACAGGTATTTTTCTTTGGGCTAGTGCCGGACACCCACCCCCTCTATGGACAGGGCCTTATGAAAAAAATTGTGTACAACCGTGCACATCTAACAACAGTGAAAATGCAAACTCTCCTTCTCCGCTCTTGGCATGGTCACAAGAACTAGTACTCAATGTACGACCATTACAAAAATATACAACTTTTAGTTTACAGCTTGACGAAGGGGCAGCCATCCTCCTATATACCGATGGAGCCAGTGAAGCCATAAGTCCCCCAAATTGTGAGGAAGGCGAGCTCTATGGCGAAGAACGCCTTCAAAGCACCTTCGTCCAAGCATGGCAAAACCACTCAAATGCTCAAGTAATTTTGCATGACATTCGTCAAGACTTACTACAACACATGCAAGACACCCCGCCCGCTGACGACATTTCTCTTTTGGCCATAAGCCGTAATATCAACAAAGCATTATGACAAGCATACTTTTAAAAGTGATATAAAACAAAGGATAATCCGCTAAATTTGCATCAATTTCCTCGGTGTTTCCAAGTGCTCACTGTTATTTTCCTTGATGCATGTTTTTTTTTATGCTAGTTGGCTCTAGTGACACACAATATGTCTAGTTACATCACAATAAAAAGGTTATAAATACAATATGCGCACGCTGAGATTTTTCTCAATTTTAATTGTTTTCTTTATTTTTTTTGCATATTCCGTCCCAAGTTGTCTGGCTGCTGAAAAAAGTATAAGATTTGGTTACTACTCAGGATTTAATATTTTTGGGGAATCCAAAAAAAACAATATTAAAGCTCTCGGACAAGATTCACTCTTAGAGTTAGCTAAGCAAGCCAAAATCAAAATTCAACTTATTGACCTTAAAGTACCTTTTACGGAAGCTTTAGAGAAAAATCTTGTTGACGTGGTGGGCTTAAGTGTACCCATCCCACAATTAGAAGATAAAGTAACTTTTTCAAAAAATGTTTATGGATTTGCACAGTTTGGTTTAGCGACTAAACATCTTCACAATGTGTTTTATGATGACCCAAAGTCCATTAATCGTAAAAAAGTAGCCACTTTTCATGGCAATAATGCCAATCCACTCTTCCAAGCCTATCTTACTAAAAATAATATTTCTGTAGAGTATGTATATGGAGATTTAAATTCATATACTAACTTAAAAGCAGATTTTTATCTTATTTTTTCAAGTATTAAAAACATAAATGAATTTGAAATTGTCCTTAACTTAGGAAAAACCCCCCTCCATCTTGTGACAAAAAAGGGCAACGAAAGTGCCATGCTCGCTTTAGACAATGCTTACAGCTTCTTGCTCAATAAAAAAATGTCACAAATTAATAGAATACAAGAAGGTTAAAAAAAAATTGACGAAAAATTTTCTAACAGATCACTTACACGAAACGAAGCAAACCTCCTCATGGATAAAACCTTTACAGTTGGCTTTATTCAAAATAACCCACCATATCAATATGTTGATGAAAAAGGTAACGCACAAGGTATAAGCGTTGAAATCTTAAATGACTTAGCAAAAAGGTATAAATTTACAATAAAATATGTCCCTTATGAAATAAAAGATGACAAAAGTCTCCCCGACTTTAACAATATAGATATTCTTATTTCACTTAAAGGCGATAAAGAAAACATAAATCAATATTTCCAAGCAACTGACCCTTTCCATCATATACAAATGATTATGCTTATTGATAAATCAGGTAAAGAAAATGTAG
>CAYJHS010000302.1:0-910 GCA_964369815.1 uncultured Desulfovibrionaceae bacterium | reverse complement strand
AAAAACTCTTTCACTACAGCAATTTTGATTAATTATTAAATGCATTTAAAAACAATGACATTGACGGTGCTATTTTTACAAGTACCGATGCCGCTTATGCGCATGTTTTAACAAAAAATACAGGGCACCTCTATCCATTAAATATTGAACTGCCCATAAGTTTTTATATATCACATACTCTTGGTGATACTTATTTAAAAATATTTAATGTTATGCTGGCCAATATTTCTTATCAGTATTTATATGAAATAAATTTTAAGCATACAACAAATTTTTCTCCTATATATTCGCTCAAGAATTTTTTGCTTGAAAATTGGATTTATATACTCATGTTTGTTGGATTTTTTATTTTTGTTTTTACTACTTTGCTTATGCGCACGCAAATTAATAAAAAGAACGAATTCTTACAACTCCTTTATTCTGACGAAATAACTTCTCTTATTTCTCTGCGCTATTTTAGATTAAAAGTACAGGAAGTTTTAAATATTGCCAAACCATCTGAGTACGAATTGATTACTTTGGATATTGATTATTTTCGTATGGTTAACAAACACTATGGCATGGAAGCAGGCACACAAGTTATTCGTGACATGGGCACATGCCTTGCCAAGGCATATCAAGACACTGGTGCTATCATATCACGAAAGCATTCAGAGCAATTCGTTATTTTCAAAAAAGTCAATGTAGGCGATGATATAGAATATGTGGTAGGGACTCTTTTGCAAAATACCATCAAAGATATTGTAGGTAAAAACTTTTCTTTAACTATGTCTGTAGGTATTTTTCCTATTGTGAATCCTCAGGAAGAACTCAGTGATATGATTGACTTTGCAGATATTGCTCGCAAACGTGTTAAAGCGTATCATAAATTTTCTAACATTACCTTTAATTAAAAAATGCTCAATACATT
>CAYJHS010000301.1:0-2755 GCA_964369815.1 uncultured Desulfovibrionaceae bacterium | reverse complement strand
TGATGTGCACGGTTGAACAAAATTTTTTTCATAAGGCCCTGTCCTTAGAGGGGGTGGGTGTCCGGCACTAGCCCAAAGAAAAGTACCTGTACGCATATCTAATGTGGCTACAAGCATGGTGACGAACATGGAAGAAGAGTCAATGCGCAAAAGAGCATTGTTGACACGTTCAAGGGTGCTGGATGGCGAGGTGTTTTCTTCCATAAGAAAGGAGCGTGCCAGAGCAACAGCTCTGCTCATAATAAGAGCCGCAGGAATACCCTTGCCACAGACATCCCCCATAACGAAATGTACGCAATGGGGATTGTTGTGATGCGAAAAACAACTGTAGAGGTCACCACATACTTCTCGTGCCATATCTAAAGAAGCGGCAATGCTTAGGCCTTCAAGCTTAGGAAGAGTGTGCGGAAGCATGGATTCTTGCGTTTTTCGAGCGATAGCCAATTCATTTAACAATTTCTGTTGTTTCGTGGTGTTGAGCACGAGGTTTCTAAAAGATGTACGTAGGGTTACACGCACCCGATTAAATGCCGTGAGCATGCTTCCCACTTCATCAGGAAAAGTGCTAGTAGGGAAGGGGCTGTCGGTATCACCTTGACTTAATTTACGAATAGACACGTTGAGTGCTTGGAGAGGGCGCAAGGTGCGGGAAGTTACAAGCCAAGTGATAAAACCAATACACAGCGGCCCTAAAATAGCTATCACGAAAAAGGAGCGGGGTAGGGTAGTGGGGGCATTGCCAAGCTCATAGCTGTCTACCAAGAGAGCAAGGTGCCAGCCGGGAATTTCCATAGGATAGTATATGAGCGAGGTGGGGCCTTTCCATGGCAAATTCCAAGGTGTAGTATCATTATCGAAGATAGACCGCAATTGTACAGTGTTTTTTTGGCCAGTAAGGATGTCGTGCTCAAGGCGTTTTAAAGCGGGAATGTGACCAAGTTGCGCTTCTGCTGCAAGACTTTGTGGCCCTTTTTGTAAGGATCTTCCCGGAGGAAAAATTACATATTGCCCCGTACTGTCAAAGAGCAAGGGGACAGCTGAGCTAAATCCTGAAAGGTTTTTCAGACTTTCAGCAATCCATGGCATGGTGACCACAACTCCAACCCAGCCTTCCTCACGATTTTTGGAAATAGCTCTGCTATACATGATGGGAGCATGTGGGTCTTTGAGGGGGGGGGCTACTGACTTACCAAAGGTTTCAAAGGAGAGGAGTAGTGTCTGCCACTTGCCATTATTATCCTTTGTATTCATATATTGTTCAAGATTGGGGATAGAATATCTATTGGTAATAGTGCCATTTACAATACGAAAAAACCAAGCTCTATCTCCTATGCCTGCCATAATGCCAAGAACGGGAATTTCTGCAGCGACAACATCTATACTCAAATCGTGTTGCAAAAAATTATAAAGTGCTTGTGCGTTTTGCAAAAAAAGTTTTTTTTGTGGGCTAATTTGCAAAGAATTGAGTGTGGTAGCTACTTGGTCTAGATTTACTTGGATACGACGCAAAAAAGACGAATTAATCACTGATTGAGTGTACATGGCTTGCATAGCCAGCGAACCGGTATTGTCTTTAAGCATGATTTTTGTGCCAAAGTAAAATGCCCCCATGGCACACCAAATAATCACAAAGGAGCAAAAGGTAAATAAGGCTGTTTGACGAAAAGCAATATGGTTTTTCCAAAGATATTGTAACGTTTTGAAAGGTGAATGCCAAAGAGGAGCAAAACGAGGTTCGTCCTTTGTGATGTTAGGTTTAGTATGTTCGGCATCAAGTGTGAAGATAAATGTAAATATATTACCGTCATTGTTAGTATATATGGCATTATCAGTGAGTAAGCGTACCAAGGATAATCCTCGACGCCCAAGGGGAGCAGATGAAATGTCTTGAAGCGGTGTATTATGTTCCTGTAGGGGGTTAAAAGGGATACCATTATCCCAAAGTTTAACATGAAATTCTTTTTTTTGAACGTATTCGTGTAGTTCAATATGTAGACGTACCTTGGTGGGGTTGGTAGCGGTGGAGCTATGCAAACAAATATTTGTGAGCAGCTCTTCTAAAATAAGACGTAATGAAAGCCTATCGTCATAGGAGGCTCCCTTTTGTGCCGCCCACTCTTGCACAAGAGCGAGAACACCTTCCACGGTAGGCATATCACCGTTAAAAGTGAGTTCGAATTTTTGTGCGCTTTCAAAAGTGGCAGACATGACAACTTCTTAGGTAAAATAGATTTAATTACCGTCAGTAACGATAATTGCATTTCCATTAAGCTATAAAAAAAAAAGTAAACTAGCAAGTTTTTCTTGGAAAAAGGCGTTTAGCGTTTGAACTGTGACTATTTCGTAACTAATGAAGCTAGGAAAAATATATAAAGCTAGAAGCTATATCTACAACAAAATCATATTATTGACTTTACATAACCAAGCTATTTCTCCTGTGCTCATTGGAAAAAATTAAAATATAAATGATGTGATATTTGGTCTTAAAGCATATTTATTTTGCAGACATTAGTGCTATGTTTTTTTATGTGAAATTTTAAATAAAATGAATTGAATAAAAAACTGTAAAAAAATCACAAGAAGGCACATAAAAAACTTGACCTTTAAAATGAAGTGTGTCAAAAGATTCTTCGTGTTCACGCCGGGATGGTGGAATTGGTAGACGCAGCGGACTCAAAATCCGCCGAGGGCAACCTCTTGCGAGTTCAAGTCTCGCTCCCGGTACCACAAGAATAACAAAGGCTTAGGTTGAAAA
>CAYJHS010000300.1:0-2810 GCA_964369815.1 uncultured Desulfovibrionaceae bacterium | reverse complement strand
GTTAAGGAGAGTTTCCATGTGTAAAAGTGCCCATATATTGTGCTTTTTATCTTTGTGTTTTTTCCTCTTAAGTGCTCCGACGGTGCGCCTTGTCGAAGCATCCGATGATGATAGTCCGGCATATGTAGTGGAAAAAGCCGCAGGACGTGGGAATATAAAAGCCGTGCGCACTTTTTTGCGACAAAAAAAGCGTTATAAAGCGGACGAGTATGCTTGGGGAAAAGGTCTTGCCTTTGTGGCAGCAGCAATGCATGGTCACAACAATATTGTGCGCTTATTATTGCAGCATGGGGTAGATGTCAATTTTTGTAACGATAACGATGGCAGTGATATAACAGCGCTCAGTGCCGCCGCCATGGAAGGACATCTAAGCACCATGCGTATATTGCTTGCGCAAAAAGCTTCAGTGAATAAGCAGTCAGACCCCGGTGAGACTACGGCACTTATGTACGCAGCAATATACGGGCAGGTAAAAGCCATGCGCTTGCTCTTGAAGCATAAAGCGAAAGTAAATATTTATGAGGACAATGGGCGCACTGCCCTTATGTATGCCGCCGGTAAGGGCTCACTGCCTGCGGTACAGCTTTTGCTCAAATATAAAGCCGATGTGAATATGCACCCCAGCAAAGAGAAATCTGGCGACTTCATAGACACCACGGCATGGCCCCCCCTTATTTTTGCTGCTTATGAGGGGCATTTGCCTGTGGTGCAATTGCTCTTAAAACATGGAGCTAAGGTGGATGCTCACGGACATGGCCAAACGGCTTTTATGATGGCTTGTAAGAAAAATCATCTGCCCATAGCGAAACTTCTTTTAGCCAAGGGGGCGAACATCAATGCCATTAGCGATTATGGAGAGACCGCCTTGTCTTTAGCCACCGAGGCTAAGGCAGAAGGAGTCGTGCAGTGGCTTTTGAAAAATGGAGCTTCATCACAGCAATGATATTTTTTAGCATATAAACCATTATTTTTTACAAATTCATTATGGGGATGATGTCACTTTTATACAAGTATCATAACGTTTACGAAAGGAAAATGATAATACCCCGTTAACAGCCTACATAAGAGAGTTGCTCATGCCATTACTACGCACTTTATTTTTAGTTTGCAGCGCCCTTGCCCTTGCTCTTTGTGTCTTGAGTACCTGTCCCAGTTTTGCGGCAAAAGGTAAAGAAAAAATTTTGCTTGATGCCGACATGGTGGATGCCTTTGACGATGGCATCACTATGCTTATGCTTGCGAGTGAACCCAAGGTGGAGCTTGTGGGCGTTACTACCGTCTCTGGCAATACATGGGTCAAGGGGGGTACCGCTTCTACGCTCTATCAATTAGAAATGGCAGGTAAAAAACATATTCCTGTAGCCATGGGGGCAGAATATCCCATGCGTGCGCAGCGTCACACGAATATAGCTTTAGAAAGAAAGCTCTTTGGCATTGGCCGAGATGTTTGGACAGGCTCTTTTGGCCTCAAAAATCTCGCTTCATGGCAAGCATTTTATGAAAAAGCCTATGGGGAAAAAGCCAGCAGTGCGCCCATACAAAGTCACGGCGTTGACTTTATCATCGATACAGTGCGCAAAAATCCGCATGAAATTACCATTGCCGCCATTGGCCCTTGTAGCAACCTTGCCCTTGCCGTTATGAAAGCTCCTGATATTATACCTCTCATAAAAAGAGTTATTTACATGGGTGGTTCTTTTTATATAGGAGGCAACGTGACCCCTGCGGCGGAATTTAATTGGTGGTTTGACCCAGAATCTGCTCGCACAGCCGTGCGTACCCCATTCAAAGAACAAATTGTGGTGGGGCTTGATGTGGCAGAAAAAATTGTCTTTAAAAAAGAACATTATGACCGTTTTATGCATACGGTTAAAGATACAGCATTAAGCTCTTTGTTGCGTGCGTCGCATGTAGGGGTAAGTTTTGAAAAAGATGCTCGTTTTACCCATTTTGTGTGGGATGTCATTGTGGCGGCCATTATTATTGACCCCAGTATTATTACTAAAGAAACCACAGCCTTTATAGATGTAAATGATCAATATGGCCTTTCTTATGGGCAATCGCTTCCCTACCCCATAAACGGCCCCGCCGGCGCAAGAAAGGCGCGCATTATTTTAGAAATCGATGAAGTGCGTTTTTGGAATATGGTAAATAATACAAAATATTGGAAAGGCTTACGCAAAAACAAATAGCTACCATTCATGTAATCTATAACCTTCTGGAGACTTTCTATGAAAAAATTACTTTTTACCTTAACATTCTTGGCATTCCCCTTACTTTTTCTTAGTCAGGCAGAAGCTGCAGACTATAGTGTCTACTGTGCCAATGGGAAAGTAGAAGTAGATAGCCGGACTTTAGACCAAATGAAGTCCGCCCGTGGTAGCAATGTGTATGCTATGGTAACGTATAACAATATGACAGATGCTAATAACTTTGCCAAAAAAATGGGTGGCATTGGTGCAAAGTGCCCCAAGAAATAGCCCAAGGAAGTAGCTTATGCTCAGCACCGTATACCGATTAAAACTCTTAAAAAAGTGTGGCTTTTTGCACTACGCTTTTTCACGAAGTATGTTTCGTAAACCCATTGTAAACATTCTTCTTTTTATTGTGGAATTTTGCATTGTTTCTTATGGATAAGTCTATTTACACAATAGTTTAAGCCCTGCTGATGTGGCTATTTCTTATTCCAAGTCCATGTATTTTACAGTCATTTCTGCAACAACAGTGGGCTATGGAGACCATTATCCTATACATACTATTACTCAATGGTATGTGATTTTATTAATGATTATATACCTAACTTTCCGTTT
>CAYJHS010000299.1:0-2813 GCA_964369815.1 uncultured Desulfovibrionaceae bacterium | reverse complement strand
AATTGGAAGTGCTTACCGAAAGAACCTTTGGACAAACTCGAGTTATTTTATGGCAAGTAAAGAACGTGTAGCAATTTACCCCGGCACTTTTGACCCCATTACAAGTGGACACATGAGCCTTATTAAACGGGGCTTGGATGTGTTTGATAAAATTATTGTGGCGGTGGCGGACAATACCCCAAAAGCCCCTTTATTTACGCTGGATGAACGTGTTTCGCTTATTCGTGAGGCGGTAAGCGGTATGGACAGAGTAGAGGTGCAACCATTCTCCGGCTTGTTGGTGGATTATGTAGTAACGCAAGGTACACATATTATTTTACGGGGTTTGCGAGCAACGTCGGATTTTGAGTTTGAGTTTCAGCTGGCTCTTATGAATAGAAAACTCAACTCTAAGGTACAAACAGTGTTTTTGATGACTGACTACCAATGGCTATACATTTCATCTACTATTATCAAAGCGGCTGCAAGTCACGGTGGCGACGTCACCGGACTTGTTCCGGATAATGTCTTAAAACGTCTGCGCGAAAAATATTCCTCGGGTGAGGTACGTCAAGGCACTCCGTGTTTGGCGCCTTCGGTGGGTGGCTTTAAGCCGTAGCCTAAGTGAGCATTAATATAATGAAAAAGCAGGTCTTGTGCTTAGCCGGTGCTACAGGTAGCGGAAAAACAGCACTAGCACTGGCGCTGGCGAGAGAGGTGAATGGCGAAATTGTCAACCTTGATTCTCGTCAGGTGTATCGTGATTTTCCTATTATTACAGCGGCACCAAACGCTGAGGAACAAGCACAGTGTCCGCATCATCTTTATTCTTTTTTGCCTACTTCAGACAAGCTCTCCGCCGGACGCTATGCTGAGCGGGTAGTACAAGAAGTGGATGCGCTGTGCGCTCGTGGCAAGGTGCCCATCTTGGTGGGGGGCACAGGCTTGTATTTTAAGGTTTTGCTCGAGGGGATTGCTTCTATTCCTGTAATTTCTCCTGATATTTCACATCAACTTCTTGAACGCTGCGCAGCATGTGGTTCTGCATGCTTGCATGAAGAATTGCAAGGGCTTGACCCTGATTATGCGGCAAAAATACACCCCAATGACAAGCAGAGAATCGTGCGTGCCCTAGAAGTACATGCTGGTACAGGCAAGACGTTTACATGGTGGCATGCCAATGCTCCCCGTGTGCCCTTGGTTCATGGGCTTTATATGGGACTGCATATGGAACTGAGCGCCTTACGCCCACGTCTTGATGCTCGCATAGACGTGATGCTGGAGGCCGGCGCCCTCAAAGAAGCACAAGCTGCCCTCGAACACTGTGATGATGGCAGGGCTCCCGGCTGGTCTGGCATTGGCTGTGCTGAACTTTATGCCCATATACGTCAAGGGCTTTCCCTAGATGCGGCATTGGAACTATGGCGAAAAAATACTCGTGCTTATGCTAAGCGGCAATTGACGTGGTTTCGGGCTGTGCCGGAAATACAGTGGTTTACCCCGCAAGATGCAGAGGGCGTGTGTCAGTGTGCTGTGGGGTGGCTTACACATAAGACTAGGCAGGAGGAAGGGATGTAAACCTTACATATTGTCGTGTTACTCCTTTGAAAGCTAAGTTTTTTTCATTGATACTATTGCATTTTTGTCATACAGTGACTAACTTTACGACGATTTAATAAAACGCAACCCCACACTAAAACTTCATTGCGGCAAGAAGTCCCTTTAACAATAAGATATTGTTGCAGCGAAAGTTCTTTGAAAGGGGAGTCATTTCCAAGAAGGGGGGGAAAACTTTTGTTCACAAAAGTTTTCCCCCCAGAAAAATTATATATACCATTATATTCCATGGAGTTTTCATGTTTGGTTATCTTTTCAAAAAAATATTTGGCAGTAAGAATGATCGCTACTTAAAGCGCAAAAAATCGCAAGTTATGGCTATTAATGCCCTTGAAGCAGAGATGGAAACTTTAAGCCTTGACGAAATACGTGAGCGTATTGAAGGGTTTAAGCAGGATGTACAAGGCGGTGGTAAAAGCCTTGATGATGTATTAGTTCCGGTTTTTGCCTTAGTGCGTGAAGCTTCTAAGCGGGTGCTTGGCATGCGCCATTATGATGTGCAGTTGTTGGGCGGCATTGTGCTTCATAAGGGTAAGATTGCAGAAATGAAAACAGGGGAAGGAAAGACTCTCGTTGCAACCTTGCCTGTGGTCTTAAATGCGCTTTCCGGCAAGGGTGTGCATGTGGTTACGGTCAATGACTATTTGGCACGTCGTGACGCCGCTTGGATGGGGCAGCTCTATAATGCCCTTGGTTTAAGTGTGGGCGTTATCGTACATGGCCTTGAGGATGAAGAGCGTAAGGAAGCCTATGCCGCAGATATTACCTATGGCACAAATAATGAATTTGGTTTCGACTATTTACGTGATAATATGAAGTTTTATGTGGAGCAGCTTGTACAGCGCAAGCATTACTTCGCCATCGTGGACGAAGTGGACTCCATTCTAATTGACGAAGCCCGTACTCCGCTTATTATTTCCGGTGCGTCGGAAGAATCCGTGGGGCAATATCAAATTATTGACCAAGTGGTGCGTAAGCTGACCTTGGACACCGACTATACGATAGATGAAAAAGCCAAGTCTGCCATGCTTACCGATGCTGGCGTGGCACGTTGTGAAGAGTTGTTGCAACTCAATAACCTTTTTGACCCACAAAATATCACAGCGCAGCACCATATTTTACAGGCACTTAAGGCGCATACGGTATTTCGCAAAGATATTGAATATATTGTACAAGCTGGGCAAGTGGTCATTGTTGATGAATTTACCGGCCGCCTT
>CAYJHS010000298.1:0-2837 GCA_964369815.1 uncultured Desulfovibrionaceae bacterium | reverse complement strand
GCGCATTTCATCAGGCGTAGAAGGCAATAAAATAAAGGCATCTACTTCAGAAATTTTCCCTCGAAATTCAGCCCGTAAATAGCTAGGATCCATAAGTAACACCGTACATACTTGCCGGTATACATTTTCAGACTTTACAAGATGAATAATTTCTGTGCCGCTAAGGTCTGCGCTTTTTTCTGAACAAATAAGCTTGTGAGGAGTGTCATTTAAAAGCCTTTCCAGCAAAGAATTACCACTGCTAAACACTTCCCACTGCACATCCTCGGTAGGCCATAAACTTTGCAAAATTTCACAAAGTTCCATATTTTCTGAAAGTAAAAAAACATTGGCTTTACAACCGACAACAGAGAAAAAATCAAAGGAACTCATGACATCATCTCCCAAAAACAGGAAATTGAGCCTGTTTTTCAAATTCAATACCGATTTTATCCACAAGCTCACGCAAGTCGTTTTGATCTAGATTTAAGTGTTTCAAAACAAGAGGATTAATCTCAGAGACATTGTCATCACCGGCAAAACCAACTTCAAAAACTCTAGTAAAGAAGTTAGCTAAATGTGTTACACTGGCAATAGTTTGATAATTGCCTGCCTTCATGGGATCATGAGGATAAGCCATGCCTGACGTTATACCAAGGGGTAAATTCCAGTGCTGCGCCACCCACGTATTAATTTTCGTGTGTGAAAAGCCTAAGATGAGTTTTTCAGCTTCCATAGAGGTCACATCTTCATTGGCAATGAGAGCATTAATGTCCTTAGCAGCTTCTGGCAGTTGAATAGCGAGTACCACCTTACCAAGATCATGCAATAATCCTGATAATATATACTCTTCTGTTTCCTTAATCTTTAAGTGCTGTGCTATGACTTTACAAGCTGAAGAACATCCCATGGAATGTTCCCAAAGGCCTTTCATGTGTTTAGACACAATTTCAAAAACAACGGTTGAAAGCAAAAGGCCATGTACAGCATTAACACCTAATAGAATCAATGCATTGTGAATTGAAACAATCCTGCGAGGAAAACCGTACACAGGGGAGTTAACAAGTTTTAAGACTTTAGCACTTAAGCTTTGATCTTGCATGATAAGTTCTGCAACCTTAGCAAGGTTGGTTCTATTGCCATCCATCAAAGCCGTAATTTTTTGCAGTGCAATGGGCAGGGTCGGAATAGACTTGGCGGCAAGCACCGTTCCCTTATAATTAGTCGCTAAATCATTCATATTGCTCATATTTTATCTGCACCCTGTAGTACTAAATACGGTCTTGAAAATGCTTTTTTAAAAATGCCTCAATGGTGCGCATAAAAATACTCTGTTGCTGATTGCGAAAAAGATGCGGCAATCTTTCTACACGACCTGCAGCATTATAGCTTTGTGGAGCACCTGGTACAGGACGCCCAAAAACATGCAAGGTGTAAATACCAAGAGAGTTGCACTGTGAAATAATTTTTTCGGTAAGTGGTGCGCCTGCTTCAGCAATAATATCACCACCAGTATTACGCAATCTGCAACCGAGTACCATATTTGGCTTAGCATCTTCAATTTGTATTTTTTGCATAATTATTCTTTTCTAAAAATGTATTAAGAGTTATTGTGCCGTAACTTCTTCGTAACTACTATAAAATATACATTTTGTATAGCTTTGAAAGCTTAAAAAAAATAAAAAAAGAGTAACACGCTAGTTTAATTAATCTTCTAATCCCGCACTCAGTGCCGTATAGCGGCCACCTTGCTCTTTTTTCACAAGAAACAATAACTCCATTTCAATAAGAAGTGCATTCACATAGGATATAGGTTTATTCAACTGTACACAAAAAGCGTCGGGATGACACTGCCCTTCAGCATGCAAAAGACGTAAAATACTATGCGCATCCTCTCGTTCTTCTTCCGAAAATTCAGGCGAAAACTTTTGATTTTGTGCGCTATCTTTCTTTTCAGCCCCATTTACTAAAGACAGTTCCTCATGAGCAAGCACACATTTTTTCGTTTTTTGCAAGCTTTGGGTGTGCATTTGTAAAAGCGGTGCAAGGTCACACAAAATATCATCACCGGTAAAAACAGCTTTCGCACCCTGACGAACAAGCTCTTGACAACCTTGAGAAATAACCGCAGTAGCAGCTCCTGGCACAGCAAAAACTTCTCTATTTTGCTCAAGAGCAAGCCGAGCCGTAATAAGGCTGCCACTATTGCGCATGCCCTCTACCACCAAAACACCTAAACACAAACCGCTTACTATGCGATTACGAATGGGAAAATGTGAAGCTAAGGGTTCCGTATAAGGTGCAAATTCTGAAAGAACTAAACCATCTTCGCACAAAGCCTCATACACATCGGCATTATTTGGAGGATAAACAATATCAATACCAGTACCAAGAACACCAATACTCTTACCCACCTGCGAAAGAGCAGCCACATGCGCCACTCTATCAATGCCTTGTGCCATACCTGAAACAATGCTTATGCCCGCCTTAGATAAATGACGAGCCATCTCGGAAGCAACACGTACGCCTTCCGCACTGCATTTACGAGCGCCCACAATGGCAAAACAAGGCGATGAAACTAAAGAAATATCTCCTCTATAATACAATATACTTGGAGCATCTATAAGAGAGCGTAAAGATTCGGGATAGCAAATATCCTTCCAAAGCAAAATACGCCCTTGAGTCTTTTGTGCGCTTCTCCACTCTGTGGTAGCATGTGCCCGCCACGCTTCGGTAGATAAGGCCCTTGCCTTATCGCTAGAAACTTGAGCATCTTGAAAAAAGTTTTTATTTTCAAGCGCAGCAAAAGCAGAGCCAAAATATTTGAGCAAACGCACCACGGTGCGAGGCCCAATACC
>CAYJHS010000297.1:0-2866 GCA_964369815.1 uncultured Desulfovibrionaceae bacterium | reverse complement strand
TTGTCTCCTTTTAATGCAAAAAACAGAGCTACTATCTTTTTGTAACAAAAGCGTGAACGATGTTTCATTGTTGAAAAATATTTTTTACCGCAACGAAAAACTTTACTTTTTTAATCCCCTACATTCCCCCTTGTGCGCTAGCACAATAAGGGGGTGCGCAGCGGCAAGCGAACGAAGAGAGCGCAAGCCAATGCGTGGGGGTTACCTTCAAAGCCGCCACGCTTTTGTCTCCTTTTAATGCAAAAAACAGAGCTACTATCTTTTTGTAACAAAAGCGTGGCTGTGTGGTTTTTGTGGAATTTTAGAAATATAAAGATTTTTAGGGCGTTCAAGGAAGAAATTATTTTTCTGCGTAAGCGACCTCAAGGTCGTGCGTATAAGAAAAATAATTTCTGACGCAGAACGCACTGAAAAGATTGATTTTGCGAAAGAACGCAAAAGCACAGCAAAGGCAGAACGCACTGAAAAGATTGATTTTGCGAAAGAACGCAAAAGCACAGCAAAGGCAGAACATACTGAAAAAATTGATTTTGCGAAAGAATGCAAAAGTCATAAGCAAAACAACTTAAATTTGATTTTGCGAAAGAACGCAAAAGTGCAAAGGGGAAACTCTTACACATCTCCTTTAAAAAGCTAAAAATTACAATATCAAGACCGCACAAGCCAAATCACTAACAATCCCAACCCCATGGCAAAAAGCCCCATCATACGCAACTGCCCAGTAGACTGCGTTGCCAGCGACAACAAAAAATTGCGCATACTGCTAGGAAACAAAATCCACGGTAATGATTCTAAAATAAAAGCCAAACCCACCGCTGTAAGAAATAATTGTATATCAAAGTCCATAAGACATCATGCGACATTTCCTTATCATTGTAAAGACCACCCTTCACACCCGACTTCTCCCCGCACAGCTTTCACCCTTCCCACAAGTTTCTCCCAAATTTTTTCACGCCTACTGCGCATGTTCTTCTTGCAATTATGAGCAAATATTAGCATAATACTGTGTTAGCAACCCTTAACGATTATCCATTTTTCCCCACATATAACATTATAAGGGGCTGTGATGCATATACTTTTTGCTTTTGCCACACGTGATGAGTGGACTCATGCAAGGCCAAGTTATCTTGCTCCCTTGCCGCAAAGCCATGCTGAACAAGAGATTTTTTATTTTACAGACACCAAGGAAAGAACCAACGGCGTCATTATCACTGGTGTTGGCCCAATCAATGCGGCTTTGGCTATTGGTAAATCTTTGAATCTTTTAAAAAGAAATACATTGGTAGTTAATATTGGCCTAGCTGGTTCTTTTGACTTACAAAAAGCACCTCTAGCCACAAGCTGGCGTATTACCAAAGAGGTTTATCCGGAATATGGCCTTGCCGACGGTGACGGAGTTGATGCCAAAGCTCTTGGCTTTCCGCAATGGAAAACCCCCGACACTGTGGTTTGGGACGAGGTACACTTGCCAGAACTATTGCAACTTAATGAAATTTTAAGACATTGCCCCATTGAAGGCAAGGCATCTTCCATGACTGTGGCTGGTGTCACTTGTTGCCCTGCTCGTGCGGCAAAACTTTGTGCCCCCTATACAGAGCCACTGCTGGAAAACATGGAAGGATTTTCTATGGCATTGGCTTGCGCTCGCTATGGCGTGCCCCTTTTGGAAATACGCACGGTTTCTAACCTTGTGGGCACACGCGACGCAGAATTTCGGGATTTTGAAAATGCCTTTGCTGCTATGCGTCCCATCGTAGAGCATATTTTATCGTAAACAGAGAATACAATGGAAGCACTTAAAGAGCGCTTGCTACAAGCATTGCCCCACAGTGCACACGCTTTGCAAAAAGCTTGTGACCTTTTGCCGTCCACCACAAAACCCGTGGCACAACATATTTTTGACGCTGGGGGCAAAAGGTTACGCCCCTTCCTTACGGTACTGACGGCACGTCTTTTTGGCTATAATAAAGCTGACATTTATGATCTCGCCGTTACTATGGAGATGCTGCATGCGGCGACCTTATTGCACGACGACGTTTTTGATGGAGCTGACACACGACGTGGCGCACCGGTGGCACATAAAATTTTTGGCATTACAAATACTATTTTGGCAGGGGACGCTATCCTTGCCGCTGCAAATATGCACGTGGCAGAATATAATGATGCACAGCTGTGCCGCTGTTTTTCGGAAGCTACCATGCAAACGGCCTCAGGCGAAATCCTTGAAATTCAATACCTACGTTGCCTTGACCAAGAAGCACATATATATAATGATATAGTCCGTGGAAAAACCGCTTGGTTGCTCATGGCATCTTGCCTTATGGGCGCCATGCGTGCCGGAGTCAAGGACGAAGCATTGCGCCTTATCGCTACTTACGGCGAAGAACTAGGAATGGCCTTCCAAATGGTAGATGATGCTCTTGACTTTGCACCGCAAGAAATAACCGGCAAGCCCAGCGGCGGCGACTTGTGTGAAGGCAAGTTGACCCCACCTATCGCTCTATATCGTGCATACTTACAAGGGGATGAGCGCACTACCTTTGATGCGGCCTTTAGCTCAGGCACCTTCACACAAGAAGACGCCACCCGCATCGGCGCAGATATTTGCCGCCTTGGCTTTGATACACAACCTCGTGCCAAAGCCGGTGACGCGCGCAAGCGAGCAACCGACGCTTTAGAGCTTTTGACACCGTATATAAAAAGCGATTCAGAAAAAAAATTATTAGCAAAAATGGCACATTACGTGCAACAACGACAAAAATAGTTTGACGGAGAAGTCCATGCTACAACGCATCGAAGTGGGTTTGCACCCGCACATTACTGATACCCAAGGTAAAAAAACCTGCATACACATTGCCAAAGCCTT
>CAYJHS010000296.1:0-2872 GCA_964369815.1 uncultured Desulfovibrionaceae bacterium | reverse complement strand
TAGAACACAAGCAAGACGCACTAAAAAGATTGATTTTGTAAAAGAACATAAAAATTATACAATAGCACAACTTACAACAAACCTTCCCTAAAAACACCACCATGCTAAAACTACTACACAAATACCGCCATCGCCCTTTCGCTCTATGCGCATGGGCTCTCTTTTTGTGTTCTTCTTTAGCTATAACTACCCTATTCCTCTATATCATCTTTGCCCCTCCACCGGCACTCCTCCAAGGCGTTTCTTTTTCTCCCATGGTACTTGATCGCCACGACACCCTCATGCGCCTTGGCCTCACCGAAGACGACAAATACCGGCAACGTGCGACTCTTTCAAATATCCCTGAACACGTGCGCAACGCTGTACTACTCTATGAAGACCGCCACTTTTACAAACACCCCGGCGTCAACCCCATTGCCCTAGTGCGTGCTGCCACAAGCACTCTTATAGGCTCACGACGCATGGGTGCTTCCACCATTGCTATGCAAGTAGCACGATTACGCCATAAACTCGTGACCAACACTGTGTCCGGCAAACTAAAACAAATGCTGCTTGCCTTGCAATTAGTATGGCACTATGGGCATGACGCCGTACTTGAAGCCTACTTTAGCCTCGCCCCCTATGGCGGCAACGTAGAAGGCATCGAAGCGGCTTCTCGAGTATATTTTCACCAAGCAGCACAAGTTCTTACCCACTCTGAAGCCCTTGCCCTCACCCTTGTTCCTCAAAATCCTCAAGCACGTTCTTTTAAAAGCGGTGAAAAGGGACGACTCGTCTTTCACCCTGCACTGGAAAAAGCCAGAAACACCCTACACGCCAACTGGAATAAAACATACCCCCATGACATTGTACCTGCCAAAGCCCCGCCTTTGCACATTTATACAGCACAAGCAATGCCCCTCATTGCGCCACATGTGAGCATGGAGCTGATCCAAAATCTACAAAAAAAACCAGACGCTCCACGCACCATACACAGCACCATCGACATACAAATTCAAAACCTTTTACAAGAAAATGTGCAACGATTTATCGCTCAAAGTGCGGTATTTGGACTAAGCAATGCTTCGGCGCTACTTTTGCATTGGCCAAGTATGGAAGTGCACGCCCTTGTGGGCTCTGCCAATTTTTATAATGCTACCATTGATGGGCAAGTAGACGGCACCAAGGCTCGCAGGTCGCCCGGCTCCACCCTAAAGCCCTTTATCTATGCACTGGCGCTCGATCAAGGAGTCATCCATCCGCACAGCATGCTCATGGACACCCCTAAAAGCTTTGGGGATTATAACCCAGAGAATTTTGATAAACAATTTCAAGGGCCACTCCCTGCAAAAGATGCTTTGCGCTTAAGCCGCAATGTTCCAGCCATTGAACTGTCCGCACGCCTTGAACCCTCTCTTTACACTTTTTTGCAAAATGCCAAACTAGGCTTTGAGCATACAGTCAATTATTATGGACTTAGCCTTGTGCTTGGCGGGGCAGAGGTGCGCATGCGTGATTTAGCAGGACTGTATGCCATGCTGGCTAATGGCGGAGTATGGCAACCGTTACGCCTTGAACGCAACCTTAACACCATGACAGATATGCTCCCATTGCTCTCACCTGAGGCTGCACTGGCCACGTTATATATGTTAGAACCTCCCAAGGTACATACCTCCAGAAGAAACAACACGTTACCTTTACGCTACAAAACCGGCACATCCAATGGTTTTCGAGATGCGTGGAGCGTAGGCGTGGTGGGGCCATATATTTTAGCAGTGTGGGTAGGCAATTTTGATAACAGCGCCAATCCCATGTTGGTGGGCAGTAGAGTTGCTGCACCACTCTATCTTAATATTGTCAAAGCCTTACAATGGGAAAAAAAGCTGCAAGACATTCTTGCTGACAAATATAAAACGACTAAACTCACTCAAATTGAAGTGTGCCGTGATACCGGAGATGTACAAACAGAGCTGTGTACAGAAAAAACCACAACATGGTTTATCCCAGGACGCTCTCCCATAAAAAACTCTAATATTTACCGAAAAATTTGGATTGATCCAGATAGCGGTCTACGCCTATGTGGCCCTGCCCCCAATGCCAAAGAAGTAGTCTGGGAGTTTTGGCCTTCGGAAATATATCAAAACTATGCTGAGGCAGGCCTTTTTAAACACTTACCACCAGCCTTAGCCACCCCATGCCCCCAAGAGACACAGAGCCTACTGCACAATACAGCCGTAAGCATTCAAAGCCCCAAGGAAGGCATCACCTACCATATGAGCGTAACTACAGAAAATACCCTACCGCTCTTAGGCACAAGTACCGCCCATGCAAAAAAGCTTTTTTGGTTTATAAATCTAGAATATATAGGCAACAGTCCGCCACAAATCCCCCTTTTTTGGCCCATGAAAATTGGTACGCATCGCCTGCGTGTTTTGGATGACTTGGGGCAAGGGCACAGCATCACTCTCCATATTCAGCCCTAAGTGGCGAATCACTAAAATATTGTCTTTAGAGCCGTAATAAGTTAGTATAAACCATTATCATGGAAGAGATAAACAAATATTAACACTATAAACAAAGAAGGATAACAGTATGTTTGACAAGTTATTAGCCAAAGTTGGCATTGGTAGCGCAAAAGTTGATACCGTCGTAAAAAATATGACACTATGCCAAGGCGATATGGTGGAAGGCGTTGTCTACATTGAAGGCGGCAAAGTAGAGCAAGAAATTAATAAGATCGAAGTGTCTGTTATGACTGTAGCAAAATATGAAAGTAATGACAAAACGCACCATACCAATATGCCCATTGGCACGCTCACAATGGATTTTTCCGTGATGCTTAAGCCCGGTGAAAAACATGAAATTCCTTTCAGCTTCAAGCTTCCTTCCGAAA
>CAYJHS010000295.1:0-2913 GCA_964369815.1 uncultured Desulfovibrionaceae bacterium | reverse complement strand
AGAAAGGACACCAGTGGATGTTTCGGCGTGCACAAGGGCAACCATGTCATATTTTTTGGTAGCAAGTTTTTCTTTTACTGCGGCAGGATCAACTGTTTCGCCCCAAGGGGTTTCTAACACATCCACTTCTGCCCCAAGGCGTCCGGCCACGTCTTGCATACGCACGCCAAAAACACCATTGATGAGCACAAGAACTTTATCGCCTTTTTCTACAAGGTTTACAAAGCATGTTTCCATACCGGCAGAACCTGTGCCAGACATGGGCATGGTCAAAGCATTTTTTGTGTTGAAAACAGTACGCAACTGATCTTTAATGGCGTCCATGATTTCCACAAAATAAGGGTCAAGGTGCCCGATGGTGGAAGTGGCCAAAGCGTCATAAATTTCTTTGGGTACAGTAGACGGACCAGGGCCCATAAGCAAGGTGGGGGTGATACCTTTCAGTAAGTCTTTCATATGCTACTCCTTAAATTACGAACTTTCTAGTACTATACTAGAATAAAACTCTGCCTCAAAACTTTACGTGTAAAAAAAGGGAAAGTAAAGAAAAAGCCATTCACAAATGACATTTTTTTTTCTACCATGTTGCTGTGCATACTTATAAAGAATATTTTCCTTCCTTGCCTGCGCATGTGCGACAGGCGCAGCAATATTTGGCAGCTTTTTTGCGTGAGCAGGGCAGCGATGCTCCGCAATTGGTGGCTGAGCGTGTGCTTATGCACGTTTTGCAATTGGAAAAAATCCCTTATATCCACGCCCATGCTGAGGCGCTATCCCCCATACATTGGAAAGAGGCTTGCGCTTTTGCCATGCGTCATGCTGAGGGCGAGCCCCTTGCGTACCTGCTTGGATATAAAGAGTTTTATGGGAGAAATTTTCTTGTTACACGGCATACCCTTATCCCACGCCCAGAAAGCGAAGATGTTCTTGATGGCGTTTTGCATGCTGTGCAGGATAATGTAAAAAATGGTGTCATGCACCAAAACCAAAAAATTATTTTTGCCGATGTGGGGACTGGCTCAGGTTGTCTTGCGTGAACTTTTGCAAACCAGGTGCCACAACCGACAGGCTTTATGCTTGATATAAGTCAAGAGGCTTTGAAGTTGCCACGTAAAAATGCGCAAAATCTTGGCCTTGCAAATAAAATCCAAGCCTTGCAAGCAGACCTATGCACTATGCCTTTTGGCAAACATGCACTACATGTGCTGATAAGTAATCCTCCCTATGTGAGCGAGGAAGAGTTTTGCGGTTTGGCGGTAACTGTACGGGATTTTGAACCAAAGTCTGCGCTTGTGCCGCGCCTTCCTGAAAATGAGAAAGGGACAAGCGACCCACATGGACTTTGGCACTTAGAAACTCTGGCAAGACAAGCCTATGACATGCTGAAAGAGCATGGACTTTGTGTGGTGGAGCATGGCTTTACGCAAGGTAAGGCCGTCCGAGAACTTTTTGCAAAACATGGTAGCTGGAAAAGCGTTGAAACGGGAAAGGACTTGTCCGGTTTGGACAGGTACTGTTTATGTAGAAAATAGCGGCTACGGACTTGGTATTAAAATATATCCGTATGCTTTATAAGTAGAGCAACACTTCAGTCGTAAAATTTTATGCCGGAATCAAGGTGAAAAGAGTAATCTCTGAGGGTGCACCAATGCGCACCGGTGGCCCCCAAAAACCCGTACCACGGCTCACATAAAGATATGTATTTTCAACCTTATACAGCCCATGCACATAGGGTTGCACAAGATCTATGACATAATTCCAAGGGAAGAACTGCCCACCGTGGGTATGTCCGGAAATTTGCAAATGATAGTCCACCTTTACGGCATCATATATACTTTGCGGCTGATGCGCTAAAAGAACTTTAATGTCTTGAGCGGTGCTGTCGGCTTGAGCCAAAATGGGGTCAGAGGGCTCTACCGTAAAATTGCGACATTGCAAATCCGGCACCCCGCACATGAGCAATCTCTGGCCTTGGCGCTCTATCACTTTGTGTTCATTGTGCAAATTTGTGAGGTCAAGGCGTGCTACCTCTGCCAACCATTGGTCAACATTGGTATAATATTCATGGTTACCAGTGACAAAAAATTTTCCTTCCTTAGCATTAAGCTTGCGTAATGGTTCAGTATAATCCTGTACATCTTTTACGTAGCTGTCTGATAAATCTCCTGTAATTACAATGGCGTCAGGATTGTATCCGTTGACTTTTTCCACTATTTTTTCCATGCGAGAAGGGGGCAATGGTCTATTGATATGCAAATCTGAAAGCTGTACTATAGTGAAATTATGAAAGTTTTTGGGTAAATTCGCTATGGGCACGGTGACTTCTTTGGTTTCAGGCAAGTGTAAAGCCTCATAAGCTCCAAAACCCACCATGCCAGCAGCAACACCAGTTAGGCCGGCGCTAATAGAATTTTGCATAAAAATACGGCGACTTGTATTCTCTAAAGCTTGAGTCTTGGGTGTGGCCTTAGGTGGAAGCATTTTCCGCCAAAGCCAGCGAGCAACTAAGAAAATATCGTAAGCAAAAAGCACTGTAAAGAGCGCAGAGAGCATGCCCAAGCAGAGGTAGCTGGCAAAAATTAGTACGTCTACCCAAAAAGGCGGCACAGTATTCACAGCTACACTGCGTACGTAAATGCGCAATGGCACCATAAGCAAAGGCGACGCTATAAGTAGCCATACAAGCACCTTCCATTTACCCCGCAAAGACGTGCGTGGAATAAGCCTAAAGCCACAATATAAAACGCCAGTAAGTAAGACTGCAAAAGCTATAAAAAAGAATATGGGCATAAAATTTTACCTTCATAAAAACATACGACACAGAGTGTACTTGTCAAGACACTTTATAGATGGGGTTTTTGTTTTTGGGATTTTCTGGGGGGAAAACTTTTGTGAACAAAAGTTTTCCCCCCA
>CAYJHS010000294.1:0-2958 GCA_964369815.1 uncultured Desulfovibrionaceae bacterium | reverse complement strand
ATTTTGCCCATCAACTCATAGAATAATTTATGATTGCCGCCAATGAAGCTGTGGCGGAATTTTTAGAGCAGCAAGTTGTGGAGCACCTTTATCGAATACACCCAGAACCGGAAGAAGGTCGCCTACAGGGACTTTTTGAAACCCTTACCACCACAGCTCTGGCACAAAGTATTCCCCCGCATCCCAAGGCTTCGGACCTACAAAGCATTTTGCATGCTGCCAGCGGCACAGATCAAGAATATATCCTCTCTCGTCTCACACTACGCACTATGCCACAAGCCCGCTATCAACCAGAAAACACAGGACACTTTGGCCTTGCCTCATCCTGCTATTGTCACTTCACCTCGCCCATTCGCCGCTATGCCGACATGGTAGTACACCGAGCACTTAAGGCAACCTTGCGCAAAAGCAAAGACAGCACAGCCTATGTCGAAGCCTTTACAGAAAAAGCCGCCACACCGGAAGGCCTCAAATTGCAAGCCATAGGCGATGCGTTAAATGTGTGTGAACGCACTGCCATGGAGGCCGAAAGAGAAATGGCCCGCCGCCTCGCTGTATTAGTTTTACAAGGACATGAAGGTCAAGAATATGAAGGCATTATTGGCGGTGTGTCTGACTTTGGGCTTTTTGTAGAGTTGGAAAGCATGCCCGTAGAAGGCATGGTGCGCATAAGCGAGCTTGGGGATGACTTTTTTGAGTATGACCCGCAAAAACAAGAGTTGCTCGGCATTATGACCGGCATGCGTTATGCCCTTGGGCAAAAGGTGCGTGTGCGCCTTGTAGAAGTTAACCTTGGGCGCCTTGAAATCACCTTTTCCTTAATAGAAACCTATAATATAACAGGTAGTGCACAAAAAACCAAACACAGCTTACCCCGCAAACAAGCTGCCAAGCTCCACAAAAGCAAGGGCAGAAGCCGTGGAGGAAGAGAATCTTCACGACGGAGAAAATAGGAAATTTAAAAAAATTTTCTGGGGGAGGGAGCTTTTTTCAAGTGACTCTCTCCCCTCAGCCTCTACCCTCAAAAGTTTTTTATTACGATGATACTCTATTATTAAAGGTATATACTACAGCCACCAAAGTAGCACTCCCCTTTTTACTGATTTTCATGCAAAGCACATCATCATTTCCCAGCAATAAATCTGCCATAAAAACCCTTGCCTTCTTTCAAAGATAAGAGTAGGCCATTTCATCATAAACATCTAAAATAGGAGAAAAAAATGCTCTCAAGAAGACTTTTTTTGAAAAGTTCCACCCTTGTGGCTGTAGCCAGTGCCATAACCGCTACGCCGCAACTTGCAAAAGCTACCACTAAAAACACCATGAGCGCCATGGATGCCATTTTCACTCGACGCAGCGTACGTTCATACACAGCAGAACCGGTAAGTCAAGAACACATTGACACCTTGCTTAAGGCCGCCATGCAAGCCCGCAGCGCGGGCAATAATCAACCATGGGAATTTCTCGTAGTCACCGACAAGGCCAAACTTGATGAAATTACCAAGGTAAAGAAAGCGGTTTCCATGGCAAAAAATGCGCCGCTCGCTATTTTGACCTGCTATAACACCGACTACGAAAAACTTAAGGGATTTGCAGTGCAAAGTGTGTGCTGTGCTTCACAAAATATCTTGTTAGCTGCACACTCTATGGGACTTGGCGCCGTATGGACAAGCGTCTATCCCAACGAAAAATTTGTCGCCGGCTACCGTGAAGTATTCAAACTCCCCGAAAATATTATTCCCGTAGCCTTTATTGTTATTGGACATCCCAAAAAACAACCAGACCCCAAGAACTATTTTAAGCCTGAACGTGTACATACCAATGTCTGGTAAAAACTTAAAAAGGAGAAAATATGCAACAATCACGTAGAAATTTCATGCAATTAGGTGCCATCTTAGCAGCCTCCAGCGTTATGATACCAAGTGTAGGCCAAGCTGCAAACAAAGATCAAATGGGCGCCCTTGAGGCCCTTATGACACGTCGCAGTGTACGTGCATATACTGACAAGCCCATTACCGATGAGCAAGTAAACACCATCTTAAAAGCTGACATGCAGTCTCACATTGCTTACAATGAGCAACCATGGGAATTTATCGTGGTGCGTAATAAAGAAACTCTCACCAATGTCTCCAACATCAATAAATACGCTCGCATGGCCAAAAATGCTCCCCTTGGTATTTTGACCTGTATTAATAAGGAAAGAATTAAACATCAAGAAGGCTACGGCGCCATTGACGTTTCCAACGCAACCATGAGTATTTTACTTGCAGCCCACGCCATGGGTATTGGATCGGTATGGACGGGAGTTTATCCCAATGAAGAACTTGTAGGACCATTCCGCAAAGAGTTTAATCTTCCAGAAAGCATTATCCCTCTGGCCTTTGTGTTACTTGGTTATCCAAAGTCAACTCCAGCGCAAAAAGACCATTTTAAACCAGAGCGTATTAAGCAAGAAAAGTGGAAATAAACAAAAGGAGAAACACCTGTGCGTTATCTTAATTTATTATTTATCATACTTATGTTCAGCATATCCCCTGCCCTCGCTGCAGAAAAGGCCGCTGAAAAAGCACAAGAAAGCGGCAACAACTACTACTCCGTCATCGACATCACCTACACCCCCAAAACCAAAGAAGACTGGGGAACCCCTTACAGAAAAGTAGCCACAGCGCTGGTAAATGAGTATGGCGGTGCATATATCGCCCGCACTGACAGCTTTGAACGTATTGAAGGCGACCGTGAAAATGTTAACGCCTTTGCCATCATCAAATGGCCCTCTCGTCAAGCTGCCATAAACTTCATGAAAGACCCCCGCTACAAAGAACATCTAGCCAACAGAACCAAAAATACCAAGAGCACCCACTTTCTTGTGGAAGCAAAGGTCAGACAATAAATATTACTTTATGTGGGGGGAAGGAAAACCCTTTTGCTAGCGCCAAAAAGGGTTTTCCTTCCCCCCAG
>CAYJHS010000293.1:0-2959 GCA_964369815.1 uncultured Desulfovibrionaceae bacterium | reverse complement strand
AGCAATGATGATTTTTATGATTAAGATAATCTTAACCCCATTGTGCGAAAGAAGTTATCTCAGATTTTAAAGGACAAAATCAATGATTAAATTTTTAGAAATGCACAAAAATAATAGTCAGTATCGCAATGATTTCAACGAAAGAATAAAAAATGTTTTGGACTCCGGCTGGTACTTGCACGGCAAAGAAAATGAGACTTTTTGTAGAAATTTTGCAACCTATTGCGAAGCAAAGTATGCACTTGGGGTCGCCAATGGATTAGACGCATTAAGTCTTATAATCAAAGCATATGGCTTTAGCCAAGGGGATGAAATTATAGTTCCTGCCAATACCTATATAGCATCTATTCTTGCTATTACGCAAAACGGCTGTACTCCTGTTCTCATTGAACCTGACATTGCCACCTATAACATAAACCCTAATTTAATTGAAGAAAAAATTACAAAAAAAACAAAAGCCATTATGGTTGTACACCTCTATGGGCAAGCCGTACAAATGGAAAAGATTTGGGCTTTAGCACAAAAACATAAACTCAAAGTCATTGAAGATGCTGCTCAAGCCCATGGTGCGTTATATCACGGGAAAAAAGCAGGGAATTTAGGCGACGCCGCTGCATTTTCTTTTTACACAGGCAAAACCCTAGCGGCTATTGGAGATGGAGGCGCTATAACAACCAACGATGAAGAACTCTAGACTCGTTTGAAAGCATTAGCGAACTATGGTTCTCACGAAAAATATGTCCATAAATATCAAGGAGTAAACTCTCGCCTCGATGAAATTCAAGCCGCAATTTTAGACGTCAAGCTACAAGGACTTGATGCTGATAACACACGACGCCGTGAAATTGCAGAACTTTACATGGCGCAAATTCACAATCCTCACTTGGTTCTTCCACAATCGTATGATGCTTTAGCACATGTATGGCATGTTTTTGTTATTCGCACCAAAGAAAGAGACAGACTGCAAACGTACTTTTCAGATAGGGGCATACAAACTCTTATCCACTACCCTATACCGCCGCATAAACAGGGTGCGTATAAAGACTTGAGTGAACTATCTTTACCAATCACAGAACAAATTCATAGGGAAATTCTTTCTTTGCCTATAAGCCCAGTGATGGACGAGCAACAAGTAAGACAAATTATTAACGTTATAAATGAATATGAGTAGCTGTTATGGATATTGACAATAAAATATTGCAGTTACAGCAAGAATATCTACAAGAGCTTCAGTGGTTAAAAAATAGTACCGATTTAGATGAAAAAGTAAAAAGGGCTTGTTTATTAGCTACAAATCTAACATTCAATGCTGCAGGAATATACTTTTCAAAAATAATAGAAGACGTTTTTTTGGAACTCGCTAATACAAAAACTATTAATTGTTCCAAAATCACGCATAAGGAAAAAACTTTTTTACATGTACTAACAACAGCATATACAGTAGGTGGACACACAAGAGTTGTCGAAAAATGGATACAACAGGCCGATGCGTCAGAAAGTCATAGTGTTGTGATTTTACAACAAGGACGAAATGTTTTGCCCCCCTTGCTAGAAAAATATGTACATGAAAAAAATGGTTCTTTGACTCTTTTCAAAGAAAAAGAACTCTTAAAAAGCGCACTACATCTAAGAACTATCGCTTCAGAGTATGAATATATTATCCTCCATGTGCACATGGATGACCCTACTGCCATCGTTGCTTTTGGAAATGTAGAATTTTTACGACCTGTACTATTTTATAACCATGCAAGCCACATGTTTTGGCTTGGAAAAAGCATTTGTGACAAATTACTAGATATAAAATACAATGATTTTATTACTGTGCATAAGCGTCAAATAAATGATGCTTACCGACTCGGAATTCCTCTTGAGGACTCACCAAACAGAAATATAGAAAGAAAAAAAGCACGAGAAGCTCTTAACTTGCCGGAAAATAAAAAAATCCTTATTACTGCTGGTAGTGCTCAAAAATTTTTCCCTTTTTGTGGAAAATTTATTGGAAACGTGTTGCTTAGCATTGTAAGCACCATCAAAGACATGCAAGTCATTGTAATAGGGGCTGATGCCCATAGTGAAGATTGGAAAAACATAAGAGATAAAAGCAATGGAAGTATCATAAATATCCCCAAAGTTGACTACCACAAAGAGTATTTTTTATATATTAATGCTGCCGATGTTGTACTCGATTCATGGCCTATGGCAGGTTGGACAGTAGTTATTGACGCTTTAACACATGATATTCCAGTATTAGCACTTAGTAGCCCATTTGGCTCATCTGACTATATTGAAAACACGGAAGCTTTTTGTAAATCTGAAGCAGATTTGATAGAAAAAATAGAGCATGTACTTCAAAGTAGTGACTTTAAGCAAAACATGCTTAATGATGGGAAAACTGCAATGCTTCGAGATATCAGCTCTAATGCTTGGAAAAATAAAATTAAAAATTTACTTACCCAAATACCTCAAAAACATTCTGTTACACCAATACATTCCGAACAAGAGAGCTTAACAATAGATGATTGGGAGCGATGCTTATTTGTGATATACAATAGGCTACATACCACTAGAAAATTCATGCGGATATTACGCCTAGAAACAAACAACCACTTAAAACATAAAAAAATTACGATATATATGGGAAAGACTAAGCTTTTTAGTTGTAGAATTGATTTAATTTCTAAAAAGTCCAATAGCTACCTTGCAAACACTATCATGAATATACATAAATATTTAAGATAACCACCTGCACAACTAAATTTGAAAGTTATATTGTAAGAGGCAATAAAATATTAGGCAAATATTTTTTAGACACATGTCAGCGCCTACGTATTCACCTCTATTTGTTTCTGCAAAAATTCTTTAAATTCATCCATACTTGTGGTGTCAGCATTTGTTTTGTGAATTTTCCCCTCATGCAGCCAATACACGGCATCGCATCCTTCCACGGTGCTTAAACGAT
>CAYJHS010000292.1:0-2988 GCA_964369815.1 uncultured Desulfovibrionaceae bacterium | reverse complement strand
GATCCCCTTCAGGGCATGAAAAGCCAAGGTCTTTTCATGCGGGCACAGCGTCGGGGTTCAGTCGGGTATAGTAAATTTTCTTGTAATATCACGACGCAGGTAAAGCTTTAGTTACACAACACTGACTTTGT
The DNA here is from genome assembly GCA_964369815.1 of uncultured Desulfovibrionaceae bacterium. Lineage (GTDB taxonomy): Bacteria > Desulfobacterota > Desulfovibrionia > Desulfovibrionales > Desulfovibrionaceae > CAYJAD01. Next base: position 2,857 of record CAYJHS010000292.1, on the reverse strand, counting down.
AAAAAGTGCTAGCCCCCTCAGGGAACCAATTTTTCAAGTGCGTAGCACGCAGGAAAATGGAGATTGCTCGTTTTTGTGCGATTTTGAGTGGCTTGTAAGATTTTTTCTGCTCACAAGGAAGAAAGCATTTTTCAAACTTGAGCATACTCAGGTATGTGAGTTTGGAAAATGCTTTCTGACGCAGTGAGCAGGAAAAAGATGAAGACGCCAAAAGCGCACAAAAGTAAAGAATGCAAACACAAAGAAAAGATAAAGACATCAAAAGCGCACAAAACAAACATGGGGAAGAAAACTTAAAAAAGCTCTCTCCCCCATCAAGAAAAAGTAAACAAAAAAACTAAAACAACAAAGTAAAAGACTGGTATTTACTCATAATTTCAGAACCAGCCTTTTCCACATCGCTTTTAAACTGCTCACGGGCTTCTAGGAGTTTTTTGCCAAGCTCAGCGTCTTGCAAAGCCAAGATTTGCGCAGCAAGCCAAGCGGCATTGCGGGCACCGGCTTTATCTGTAGCCACGGTAGCCACAGGGAAGCCGGGAGGCATTTGCACTGTAGAGTACAGCGCATCGGCACCGGCAAGGGCGCTACCGGAGACTGGTATGCCAATGACGGGCTTGATGGTGCGAGCGGCTACGGCGCCTGCTAGGTGCGCTGCCATGCCGGCGGCACAAATAAAGACCTGTACGCCTACTTTTTCTAGCTCATCCACCAATTTTTCTGTGCGCTCAGGGGTACGGTGGGCAGAAGTCACTGTGAAGCAATAGGAAATACCTAGTTGTTTCAAGATATCCACACAGGGGCTCACCTGTGCTTCGTCGGAGACAGATCCCATAAAAATTGCTACTTTTGCCATCTTATTTTTCCTTTTGTAAGCGTTTTATGCCTTTTTCAGCTATATCTTTACGATAGAAGCTTTTATCCATTTGAATTTTTGCCGCAGCAGCATAGGCTTTAGCTTGCGCTTGTTGCAGGTCGCTACCAAGAGCAGTGACGCACAGCACTCGCCCACCATTGGCAAGCACCTTACCATCTTCTACCTTGGTGCCACTATGAAACACTTTCACATTGCCTAGGGCTTCTGCGTCTTCAATGCCAGTAATTTCCATTCCCTTAGGATAATCATTAGGATAGCCTTGCGCTGCAATCACAACGCCCACAGCCACCTCATCGCTGTATTCCACTTTTAAGGAACTCAGCTCACCTCGTACACAAGCCAACATCACTTGGTCAAGGGGGGTTTTTAAGCGCATAAGCAAGGGTTGGCACTCAGGGTCACCAAAGCGAGTGTTGTATTCAAGCACCATGGGGCCTTCAGCGGTCATCATAATGCCTGCATATAAGATTCCTTTAAAGGGATGCTTTGTTTTCCCAAGAAGCTGTAATATTGGTAATATGGTCAGCTCCATAATTTCTCTGTAGCGGTCAGCTTGTAAAAGCGGCGCAGGTGAATATGCCCCCATACCACCGGTATTAGGGCCTTCATCGCCGTCATAAGCTGCCTTATGGTCTTGGGCAGAAGGCAGGGCAACGGCATGTTTACCGTCGCAAAAACATAAAAAGGAAAGCTCTTCACCTACAAGGCAGTCTTCTAAAACAACCGTTGCACCGGCGGTACCATAAACTTTATCTAGCATGATGGAATCCAACGCTTCAATGGCTTCATGCTCTGTTTTGGCGACCACAACCCCCTTGCCCGCTGCAAGACCATCGGCTTTTACCACAATGGGGGTACCGTGTTCCTTCACATAAAGACAAGCTGCTGCATGATTGCTAAAATGCGCTCCCGTAGCACAAGGCACATTGCTATTAGCCATAATTCCCTTAGCAAAAGTTTTACTACCCTCTAGCTGTGCACAATATTTATCGGGACCAAAACAATCTATACCGGCTTCATTCATAGCGTCGGTAATGCCGTGCACTAGTGGCAACTCCGGCCCAGGTACAACTAAGTCAATACTATTTTCACGGGCAAAACGTACCAATTCCAAGATATTATCCACCGCAATGGGCACTTGTGTTACTTTTTCAAGGGCTGTACCGCCATTACCCGGTGCTACAAAAATGGCCGACACCGTAGGGCTTTGCAACAGTTTCCAAACCAAGGCATGTTCTCTGCCGCCTGAACCTATAACTAATATACGCACATTGACTCCTTATTTTCATCCGTATTCTTCATTTATTATTGTATACAAAAAGTTCTTTGCAAATTTCACAAAATCTGCTAGAGCTTTTGCCCATACACCTTTCACATACGATATAATTTACATATACACAAGAAAAACAGTATGTGCATCAGGGCACTATAATCATTTATTACCAGTAAAACAATAAGATAGTTACAAAAACTTTGAGGACTACATGACACACAACAACACATATTCTTTAAGTATTCAAGATCTTGACATCAAAGCCAAAGATGGTGACGCCCTAGAAAAAATGCAAGTGGAGGGTCTTCGCTACACTTTACGGCAAGCGCAAAATAGTCCTCAATATCGCGCAAAACTTGGTAACATCAACCCTGAAGACATTAAAAATGAAGTGGTACGCATCCACGCATCATCAGGCACCACCGGCAAGCGCAAGGTCCTAGCCTATAGCCAAAAAGATATTGATACTTTCACCATGCAAATGGCTCGCTGCTACAGCCTTGCAGGGCTAACACATCAAGATAAAATACAAATTGCTGTTGGTTATGGACTGTGGACGGCAGGTGCAGGCTTTCAACTTGGTGCAGAAGCCCTTGGCGCCATGGCTATTCCCGTAGGGCCCGGCAATATGGAAATGCACATTCAGCTTTTGCAAGACATGCAAAGCACCTGTTTTGGCGCAACGGCCTCCATGGCCTTACTCATGGCAG
>CAYJHS010000291.1:0-2990 GCA_964369815.1 uncultured Desulfovibrionaceae bacterium | reverse complement strand
ACATGGACACAGCGCACGTAAAACGCGTTTTTGTGGATAATGCTCCCCTTGGTTAGCTGTTTTGGATGTTTTTCTTACTGGGGAGGGGAAAACTTTTGTTCACAAAAGTTTTCCCCCCAGAAAAATTAACAAATCAATAGTTTACCCTTTTTCAGCCGCCTATTAAAATGCAAATTGAAACAAATACCCTGCCCCCACTGCCATGGTGAGTACAACCACGAGAAAGGCCCAAATTACTGGCATTTTAAAGAGCGATTTTAAGAGTATCACCTCTGTCAAGCTAGCACCGCCTCCGCCAATAATAAGCGCCATAACCGCTCCAAGTCCCATGCCTTTTCCCACCAGCACCGCTGAAAGGGGAATAAGGGCTTCTACACGCACATAGAGAGGAATGCCAATAACAGCGGCAATGGGAACTGCAAAAAAACTATCCCCGCTAGCATATTTAGCTATAAAGTCAGAAGGCACAAATCCATAAATCACAGCCCCTAAAGAGATACCCAATAAAAGATAGGGCAGCACGTCCTTAAATTGTACATAACCATCTTTAAGAGCAGCTTTGCATTTTTGTCCAAATGTTTCACCCACAGGCTTTGGCGCAGCACCACAGCACGAACCACCGTCTGCTTGCGTTTCTGCTTGCGGCATTGCGTTTATACCACTTGTAGTGCCACAGCAGCTAGATTGCCCTTGTTGGCTTGCCTCAGGGGATGAGGCACAACATGCACTACCCGCCATGGCAAAATGGTTCAAACTTGGATTTATTTCTTTTTCTTGCGCTGGCTGTGTTTCACAACATGACGTTGCTATCTGCGCTGTTGTTGGGCAACATGGGGTTATAGGCTTTAAATCAATAGTTGCATTTTTAGCCGGTGTATCACAACACGATGAGGACGCAGCCTTACCCTCTTCCATAACATAACGCTCATAACCCATATTTTTAAGGACAATACCGGCGATTATCGACACTGCCAAAGCAATACAAGTGTATGTAATAGTCACCTTAATACCAAAAGTTGCCACAAAAAGCGCTATAATAATAGGATTAAGGAGTGGAGATGCAAATAGAAATGTCATAGTAGGACCAAAGCCTGCCTTGGCCCGTAGCAAGCCCCGCAACATAGGAATGGTTGAACATGTACAAAAAGGTGTTATGGCGCCAAGCCCTGCCGCTAAAATATACCCGCGCCCATTACTCGCTCCTAGTAAAGTTTGCACCTTACTGTCTGGTATATATTGTTGCAACAGTGATACACCAGCCGAAATAAGAATAAACAGTACCGATAGCTCTATACCCAAAAAAAGAAACATACCAAGAGCATCTTTCAACATAGGAAGATAAGTTTCCATAAAGACTCCTTCAAATTATATTTCTAGTATAATCGAAATATAATACTTGTCAAGTCTCTTTTTTGAGTGTAGAATAACACAGTTTTTCATTGTGAGGTAAGTATGAAGCTAGAAAAAGCTGCGGCACTGCTTAAAGAATTGGGGCATAGTACCCGTTTGAAAATATACCGCCGTTTAGTTACAGCAGGAACAAGTGGCCTAAGCGTAGGCACGCTACAAAAAGAATTGGATATCCCAGGCTCTACTCTAAGTCATCATATTTCAGCCTTGGTGGCTGTATGCCTTGTGAAGCAAAGACGAGATGGGCGCACTTTATATTGTACTGCTCAATATAGTACCTTAGAGCATTTGTTAAATTTTCTTACAAACCAATGTTGTGCAGACACTAAGGACAATCAAGCACAAGATACTGAACTCAACTACTGGAAACTCACAAGCAAAGCTTGATTTTATACCTTCATATAGTTATACACAAAAAAAGCACGATGCAAAACTACATCGTGCTTTTTTTGTGTTATATTTTACGGAACTAAGCAGTCATGAGCTTGCCTGTTGTCCCACATACGGCCTGCATGGCTTCATCAAATTCTTTTTGCAAAATGGCAATAAGCTCCCGCACGCTCATGATGCAATCAACCTTCCACACATTACTACCACAAAAAGCAAAACCTTTTTCAAAGTTGCCGCGCATGGCACTAATCAGCGCCATACCAATGCAATAAGGGGTTTTTTCCCTTTCACAGGTATGTACGCAGTGAAAAGCGCACTTAAAGGGCTTCGTGTTGCCTTCACGCATGGACTTGATAAAAGGTCCTTCCAGCGCACGACCGGGCATGCCCACAGGGCTTTTAATGATGGTTATATCTTCTTTTCTTGCATTAACAAAGGCCTCTTTAAAGCGAATGTTAGCGTCACACTCGTGGGTAGCCACAAAACGTGTGCCCATTTGTACGCCGGCAGCTCCAAGCTCGAGCATATGCTTAATATCGCCACCACTATACACTCCGCCAGCAGCAATAATAGGCACGCTGCGCCCGGCCTTATCTTCTAGGCCTTTTGCAAAATCTACAAGCTCAGGCACAAGTCTTTCGAGGGAAAACTCAATTTTATCTAAATCGTCAGCTTTATAGCCTAAATGCCCTCCAGCCTTGGGGCCTTCCAACACAAAAGCATCGGGAATATAGTCCGAGCTTTTCATCCATTTTTTTGCAATAATGGACGCTGCCCGAGCAGAAGAAACAATAGGCACAAGCTTGGTGCGAAATTCTTCCTTTTTTTGTTCACAGACTTCACGAAAAATTTTCGGCAATTCCGTAGGAAGCCCAGCGCCGGAAAAAATAAAGTCGGCACGGCTTTCAATGGAAGCTTTCACCATTTCACTAAAGGTGGTCAAAGCCACCATAATATTAACACCGATAAGACCAGGAGTCAGGTCGCGAGCTTTTTGCAACTCTTGGCGCAAAGCACGCACGTTGGCCTCAATGGGATTTTTTACGACATCAGGCTCTTTCATGCCAATCATGGCTCCGGCAATCACCCCAATGCCCCCGGCATTGGCCCCTGCAGAAGCAAGCCCAGAAAGAGATATTCCACCCCCCATACCCCCCTGAATAATGGGTACCGCTGCGGTTCCATGGCCG
>CAYJHS010000290.1:0-2993 GCA_964369815.1 uncultured Desulfovibrionaceae bacterium | reverse complement strand
TCCCAAAGCAAAACTCCTACTGTTCTTAGGCCATAAAAGGGGTTTACGTCAAGGTGTTTGTGCGCGTTAGAAACAATTTAGATAAGCGTTAAATTACGACAAAGGAGTTTGTGTACAGTAGAATTTGCAAAGATTTTTTGAAAGCTACACGGCCTGTTCATCGCCAAAAAGAAATATAAAATTTTCTTGACAAGCAAGTGCAAAGTCATTAAATATATCGACGTTGGTTAACTGGTGTGCGAGAATGGCGGAATTGGTAGACGCACTGGACTTAGAATCCAGCGCCGGACGGCGTAAGAGTTCAACTCTCTTTTCTCGCACCACTTTAATATAAAATTATGAAACACCCTCAAGAAATTGAAGGTGTTTTTTTTACGCCAAAAATGGCTCCACTAACGAGTAAACAAGTCCGCTGATGGCTACAAGTCCCATGACTACCACGAAGATATTTGTCCAATGATGTGCATAAGGACGCATAGCAGGAATAGTGTGTATGGCGTACATGGGCATGATGAATAATATGAGGGCGATAATCGGGCCTCCCAGAGAGCTGATTAAATCTACAATGCTGGGGTTTGCAATGGCGACTACGCATAAAGAAATAAGGAAAAATGTCGGAATGAATATATTAATGCGTTTCATGCTTGGCTCTTTGTCTTTGCTGCGATACCCTTTGATTATAATGCCCCGAAGGCCTTCACGAGCACCGAGGTAATGCCCAAAAAAGGAAGAACCGATAGCTAAGACACTTATGGGGGGGGCAAACCACGAAATAAAGGGTGAATTAAGTTTGTTGGCTAGGTAAGATACAATGGAAATGTTTTGTGCTTCAGCTGCTTGTAAGTCAGCAGGAGTTAAACATAAAAGGCAGCTATAAACAAAAAACATCACAAAGAATAGCAAGCTTGCTGAAGTATAGTATAAAATGCGGTCACTAGTTTGGACGGTGTTTTGTGGATACTCTTTTTGCACCGAAAGGGCAAAAGAGGAAATAGCCGGAGAGTGGTTAAAAGAAAAAACAAGCACAGGAATGGTTAGCAAGAAAGTCATCCAAATGCTCATGCTTTCAGATGAATGCAAAAAAATAGCTGTACTCCAGTGGGGCACCAGTGCCACTGACAAAATAAGCAACATGGCACACAGAGGATAGACCAGCCATTCCGTTACTTTGACGGCGGCTTTCTCTCCAATGAGTAAAACGCTCACCATGCCCGCATTGAGGGCAATGGCAAGGATGGCACGGGGTGGGGATTCCATGTTAAATTGATGCACCAAGAAAGAATCCACGCTGTTGGTAATGCCCACACCATAAATAAGCAAAATGGGGAAAATTGCAAAAAAGTACAATACTGTAATAAGAAATCCTGCTTTTTTGCCAAAAAATTCTTCCACCACCTCTGTTATGTCACTCCCAGGTTTGGAAGAAGCCAACACAAAGCGTGCTAAGGCACGGTGAGATAGGTAGGTCATGGGCAAAACCAGTAAGGTCATAATGGCCAGCGGAATAATGCCGCCTGTACCGGCAGTGATGGGTAAAAAAAGTACACCTGCCCCAACGGCTGTCCCAAAAAGAGACATGGTCCACATGGTGTGAAATTTTGTCCAGTTTTTCATAGAAACCCTCACTTTTTATAGGTCTTAGCATAATAAAAAAAATATTTTCTTACAAGTGCTGCATGTATGAAAATATAAAGTAGGTTCCGTAGTAAGAATCACTTTTTACCACACTTGCAATTTTCTTTCGCTACCCCTAAGATATTCATAGGAAAAAAGGAGCTAAATATCATGCAAGACCATAAAACCTTTGCCATTATTGGTAATCCCCTCGGGCATAGCAAAAGCCCGCTTCTACACAACGCTTTTTTCACCTATTTACAATACCCTGCCAAATATGAGCTTTTTGCCTTAACGCCCGAAGAGCTAGGGTATTTTATGCGCACCATGCGTCAAAAATCCATTCAAGGTCTCAGCGTTACCATTCCACATAAGGAAGCGGTCATGCCATACCTTGATGACATAAGCCCCCTAGCCAGAAGCGTTGGTGCCGTAAACACAATATATCTGCAAGATGGTTTTTTATATGGAGATAATACCGACGTAGAGGGTTTTCTTCTCCCTTTACGCTCCAGAAAAGTTCCATTTCGTGCCATGGTATTAGGTGCAGGTGGCGCTGCCAGAGCGGTAATTGTTGGTTTAAAAACCTTGCGCTCAGCCGGTATGGAAAAGATTTTTGTCAGTGCGCGCAGTGCAGAAAAAGCACAAGCCCTGTGCGAAGAGTTCTCCTGCGTCTATGTTCCGTGGGAAGAAAGAAGCAACATCAAGGCTCCGTGGCTCATTAATACAACCCCTCTTGGGATGCAAGGTGCCCTTGAGCAAGAAAGCCCCTATGCTGCCAAAGCACTACTTAACACCGCGGGCAAAGCCAGCCTTGCTTATGATTTAGTGTATAATCCAGCACAAACACGCTTTTTGCAAGAAGCCGCAGAAGCCGGATGGGAAACACAAAACGGACTTGATATGTTCCTTGGCCAAGCCATTGGACAACAGAAATTATGGCTCAAAGACCTAGCTGCCCCCCTTGAGGGAGAAGCATGCATGGAAAAAATGCGCCAGTTGCTTTGCGAGAGTTTAAGGTAGAATAGGGGAGTTTTTTTCTGGGGGAAGGGAACCGCCTAGGCTCTCGATATCCGTACGGCTCGTTCCTCACCTACGGCTACAAGCCCTTTGGGTCGTTTTTTTGCTAGCGCCAAAAAGGGGCTCTCTTCCCCCAGACCCCATCCCTTTCCAAAACGCGCCTAAAGCTTTTTCCTAAAGGAAAAAGCTCGGGTGCTTCTAAAATAACTAAACTTTTCATTGTATAGTTAGTCTATGCTTAAGTTTTGCTTTCGGGGGCATTAATTGCACTAACCCCCTTGCTAAACTTTGCTGCGGCAACGTATATTTTTAACAAAAGAATATGGTCGCATTGAAAGTTTTTTGAGGGGAGGGGGGTT
>CAYJHS010000289.1:1585-3034 GCA_964369815.1 uncultured Desulfovibrionaceae bacterium | reverse complement strand
ACGAACGTTCTCGACATTATTACAGTCGTTTAACATATCATAAACAACTTCAAACTTTACCTTAGCTGATAACATCTTATGATTTTTTACCAGATGACAGAGTGGTTTGAGTTATAACTATTTTAGAACCAGCAGGTGCTGTGATTTTAACTCTTTGTGTATTAGCCATTATTATTCTCCTGTAAATTTAAATTGTTATCTGAGTGGTTATTGTCTTGACTTATTTCAACACTACAAGCCTTTTGACCTTTTTGATAAACATGATAGGTTAACCCGAGCGAGCATATTAGCATTATTGTAAATACCGCTGTTACTATCTTAAAATTCCTATCAGCTTTGTCAATTTGTTTTTCTAACAGTTTGAACATTTTGTCTTCGTTCATTACTTCCACCCCATAATATATTTTTGATAAACTTCAACAGAATAGTACACAAGCGGTAGCTTCCACTTTGTATACCATTTGTTGCCTAATCCTGCACGCTCGCAGTCATCTCTAAAATGCTTGCTTGCTTGTTTTCGACTAACTGGCTTATAAGTGCAATTCCAGTCATGTTTAACACTTGCTTCAAACATCTTGTTTAAGTCCGTATGAGTAAAGAACCTCATTGCAAAAGTAGGTATTGAAGCCCCGTCAGAAACGAACCCAGCTTTTACAAAATCGTAGTCTTCTAAAACTAACCATTCCTTGCCTTTATTTTCTACTTTAATACCCATATTATTCCTACCATTTAATTTTCTCCAAATCTGCCCTGTTTTCTGGTGTGTCTTCTGTTATTGCGGACACCTGCTCTTTTAGTGTTTTTGCTTTACCCATGATTACACCTTTGTGTGTTTCTGATGCACTCCAAAATTGGATAACTTCAAGTGCTGTAAATGTAACTTCAACAAGATTCAAGTGTTCAATGTCTGAGTATCCATTCCATTCAATAGTTTTCGGAACATTGGGAACATCAGCAAGTGCCATGTTTGCACCCTGTAACGCGGATTGAATATTTAACTGGTCAAACTCATCATAACTAAAATGAAGTCTACCATTATTAGGAGTATCCCACCAAAAGCCTGCTATAATCTCTTGAGAAGATATAGTGTTAATATCTGACATTTTAGATATTTTAACCTCTTCAAGTGATTTAACAACTGGTAAAGCCTCAAGATATGTTGCGTATTCTGTTACAACATAACCAAGATTATTTGCTTCTACAATAAAATCTGCTCTTTGTTGGTTTGTGTATGGTTTGTTTAATCTCATTATAAAATCTCCTCTGGTTTATCGCAATAACCCTCAGCTATCCACTGGAAAGATTTTGCGGTGTTGTTCTGACCCCAATGCATAGAAAAACCGATAAGGCCAAGTCCGTGTATGCCGAGATTACCATCTATCCAAGTGCCTGTCGTTGCCTTTAATCCTGATATAGAAGGGAGGGACAAAAACGGTATAAAAAATGAAA
>CAYJHS010000289.1:783-1557 GCA_964369815.1 uncultured Desulfovibrionaceae bacterium | reverse complement strand
CCAATATTTATAATCACCTTTGTTTTGTTTTTTCAAATATATTTCATACCAATTTCTACTGTTGTTAGGGTCTTCCCAACAATCAATTAACACAAGATTGTTGAGAGCAAGGCGTGTATCATCAGTTGCCACCCAAGCAAAAGGTTCTACATTTTTCTGTGTGTTGTATTGATAGGTATAAACCTCACCGTCTTTTACTTCACCTACTGGAACACCATTATAATCAACCCAATCTGTGCCGTCATAACTAGGGATTTACAGTTGAATTCACCTGTGTTAAAGGCTGTTATGTCTATTTCTATATAATTATACACAATTTCATTATCTGGCATTGCCATATTGGTAGCACTTCCTGCAACTGCTGTTTGGCTTTCTATTATTGAGACATAGTCAGAATTGGAGTTAGAACCTCTTATACTATAATTAGTAGGGTTTCTATTTGTGTCATATGTACCCCATTCTATGTTTTTAAGTACTACACCGTTTTTGAAGTATAAATATATTTTAAGGTTATTACCGAAACCTGAGAACCAACCATCATTGTTTATGGCGTTAAACAGCTGTCCATTCGCAACATTATATGTTGAATATATAGCAAAATCACCTTGTCCTAACGTACCATTAGAAGTTAAGTTATTAGGCTGTTGCCAGTATTTCAGTGGCGCACTCTGTTGAACTTCTAAAGCAGGCACAACACTTGCAACACCATTGTTCAGCATTACATAACCATTTTGTATGTTTATATTAGTTATATCAGCATATTCTTTACTCTCA
>CAYJHS010000289.1:0-773 GCA_964369815.1 uncultured Desulfovibrionaceae bacterium | reverse complement strand
TTCCGTTAAATGTTAATTTTGTTCCTGCACTATTAAGTCCTATGTAGTTTGGATTACCTGATGCGTCTTTGCTTGCTTCATTTACTGAGAATACTACAGAATTACTACCTCCACCAAGCTCAACTTTCACCCATTTACTCGCATCTGTAAGAGCTGAACTATTGTTATCAATTAAAGATTGGTAAATAGCTATCTCACTATCAACAGTTCCTAACACCCATTGGTTTAACGAATAAACTGTTGATGGACTGTATATCTTAATAGCTATCGTGTTATCAACACTCTTAACTTGTTTAACATTGGTAGCTTTGTCAATAGCTGTACCACCTGCGAACTCTACATCAGTTGCGATGTTAGAAGCGCTTTGCATGAACGTAAGTGTCGATTCGTTTAATGTACCTATGACAACATCTGACGTACCGTTAAACATTTTCAACTTTTTAGCATTGATATCACTGGTATCTAACCAAAGAGTACCGTTTTTAGCATAGCTAGGTCTGTTAACACCACTGTGAGTAGTTAACATGTTCTCTTGGTTGTTTTCCAACTGTTCATCTAATAACTCTGCACCTGATGGTGAGCTGTTTAAGAAAATTACTGGTTTCTGAGACATCTATCCTCCTATTGTTTTGATAATTTTACCATATCCTGCAGATAAGTAATCAAAACTCCTTACTACATATTGATTACTTATATCATTGAAAACTTTAATTGTAAAGCCTGATGTTTGTTTATTTATTATCTCAACCCTGTCACCTTGTTGACCGTCTTGA
>CAYJHS010000288.1:0-3044 GCA_964369815.1 uncultured Desulfovibrionaceae bacterium | reverse complement strand
CATGGCCATTTCTATGGCGCGTATGGGCGGTATTGGTATTGTTCATAAAAACATGCCTATTGAGCGACAACGCCTACAAATTGAAAAAGTTAAAAAATCAGAAAGCGGCATGATTTTAGCCCCAATTACTGTGAAATCCTACGATTCTGTCCAAGTCGCCTTGGATCTTATGGCAGAATATCGTGTATCCGGATTGCCGGTAGTAGATGCAGGCAAATTGGTGGGGATTTTAACCAACCGTGACGTGCGTTTTATCGAAGACGGAAACAGCATCCTTGTGCGTGAGGTCATGACCTCTAAAAACCTTGTCACTGTGCCCATGGGTACCACCTTGAGTGAGGCGCGTGAACATCTACATACTCATAGAATTGAAAAGCTTCTCGTGGTTGATGGCAATGACCGCCTTTGCGGCCTCATCACCATGAAAGATATTGATAAAGTACAAAAATACCCCACATCATGCAAAGACGACAAAGGTCGCTTGCGGGTGGGCGCTGCCATTGGCGTGGGCGGCATTGAACGTGCTGCAGCCTTGCTTGAAGCCGGCGCCGACGTACTTGTATTAGATTCTGCCCATGGACATTCTGCCAATGTTTTACGTACTATTGCAGAAATTAAAGACGCCTTCCCTCACTGCCAGTTGGTAGCGGGCAATGTAGGCACCTATGAAGGGGCAAAGGCCATTTTTGAAGCCGGCGCCGACACCGTGAAGGTGGGTATTGGCCCCGGTTCCATTTGTACCACACGCATTGTGGCTGGCGTTGGCGTACCGCAAGTGACAGCCGTACAAGAAGCTGCCCGTGCCGCCAAAGAATTTGACCGTTGCTGCATTGCCGACGGTGGTATCAAATTTTCTGGCGATATCGTAAAAGCTCTTGCCATGGGCGCCCACTCCATCATGATTGGCGGGCTTTTTGCCGGCACCGAGGAAAGCCCCGGTGAAACCGTTTTATATCAAGGCCGTACCTATAAAATTTATCGTGGCATGGGCTCCATTGACGCCATGAAGGAAGGCTCTTCCGACAGATACTTCCAAGAAAACAGTAAAAAGCTTGTGCCTGAAGGTATTGTAGGGCGTGTGCCTTATCGTGGTGGCGTCATGGACTCCATTTACCAACTTATGGGCGGTTTACGTTCCGGCATGGGTTATGTAGGCGCAAAGGATCTTAAAGAATTGCGTGAAAAAACACACTATTGTGAAATTTCTGCTTCGGGCCTACGTGAAAGCCACGTGCATGATGTTATCATCACTAAGGAAGCGCCTAACTATCGCATAGATAATTAAGCTCTATATATGATTATTCTTTGGGGAAGTTTGCTTTATGAAGACTTTTCCCAAAGCACACCTATATCACAGGGTATGTGTATCTTTGCAGAAAAATACACATACCCATACGCATTTTAAGGAAAAATCATGCCAAGTAAAGTTATTATTATTGACTATGGCTCCCAAGTAACCCAACTTATTGCACGTCGCGTGCGTGAAGCTGGGGTTTACTCCGAAATCCACCCTTGCAACGTGGATGCAGCAGCCGTAAAGGCCATGCAACCCGATGCGCTCATTCTCTCCGGCGGCCCTGCCTCCGTAGGCGAAGCAGATGCGCCCAAGCTAGATATGGGTTTTTTAGAGCTTGGTATTCCCGTTCTTGGTATTTGCTATGGAATGCAGCTCCTTGCGCAAAATCTTGGCGGAGAGCTTGCCCAGTCAGTAACCCGTGAATATGGCCCTGCGGAGTTATCTTTTACCGATAAAGATTCCCTGCTATGGCAAGGACTTGATACGAACGCCAGCACCCGCATTTGGATGAGTCATGGTGACAAAGTCAAATCCGTCCCTGCAGGCTTTCATATTACCGCCAGCACCCCCACCTTAGAAGTCGCCGCCATGGCTGATCCGGCACGCAAAATTTATGCAGTGCAGTTTCACCCCGAAGTGCATCACAGTGTTGACGGCGAAAAAATGCTACGCAACTTCATTTTTACCATTGCCGGCATCACCGCCGATTGGTCCATGTCGTCTTTTTGTGTGCGTTGCGTAGAAGAAATGGCTGCCCAAGTGGGGCCTGACAGACATGTCGTGTGCGCCCTTTCCGGAGGCATTGACTCCACCGTGGTAGCAGTACTCTTGCATAAGGCCATTGGGCACCGCTTACACTGTATTTTTGTAGACAATGGCGTCCTACGTCTTAACGAAGGCGACGAAGTAGTCTCCTATCTGCGTGAGAATTTTGATCTAAACCTAAAATTTGTCCAAGCCCAAGACCGCTTCCTAAATAAACTCAAGGGCGTAGATGACCCTGAGCAAAAACGTAAAATCATTGGTTACACCTTCATTGAAGTATTTGATGAAGAAGCAACAGCGCTGGGACATGTGGATTATTTAGCACAAGGCACGCTCTACCCCGATGTTATTGAGTCCATTTCCCATAAAGGGCCAAGTGCGGTCATTAAGAGCCATCACAATGTAGGTGGCCTACCAGAAACAATGAATCTCAAACTTATTGAACCCTTACGCGAACTTTTTAAAGACGAAGTCCGCAAAGTAGCAGCAGAACTTGGCATGCCCGACTCCATCGTGTGGCGTCATCCCTTCCCAGGCCCTGGCCTCGCCATCCGCATTCTGGGCGAAGTAACAGAAGAACGCCTTGATATTTTGCGCAAAGCAGATAAGATTGTGCAAGAAGAACTTAAAGAATCCGGCTGGTATCGTAAGGTATGGCAAGGCTTCGCAGTGCTTTTACCCCTAAAAACCGTCGGAGTTATGGGCGATGGGCGTACCTATGAACATGTTATCGCCCTGCGCATTGTGGACAGCGTAGATGCCATGACAGCTGACTGGGCACGCTTACCAGCAGAACTTTTGGAACGTATGTCCAGTCGCATAATTAATGAAGTAAAGGGCGTGAACCGAGTGGTGTACGATATATCCTCTAAGCCGCCTAGTACCATTGAATGGGAATAATCTAACAAGGTGTATTTTTCTGGGGGGGGGGGCGGTTTTTTTTGGTAAAAAAATTTGGCCCCCCCCCGCCCCCCCCCCCAAA
>CAYJHS010000287.1:0-3067 GCA_964369815.1 uncultured Desulfovibrionaceae bacterium | reverse complement strand
CCCCGACGCTGTGCCGCATGAAAAGACCTTGGCTTTTCATGCCCTGTAGGGGATCATTGGCGCAGCAAATAGCCCCGAAAGGAAGGCCACAGCGGAAGGGTAAATAGCGGGGAGGCGGGATGCAAGGGCTTAGACAATAGAAATGACAAAGGCGAACATTTTTCGTAATCCCCTTACCCTCACCGGAGGTGACAACAATTCCCCCTCACCACAAAAAAAGGCGGCACAAGATTTCTCCCATGCCGCCTTATCACGCTTTCAGAAAGATTATTTCATAATACCTTTTTCTTTTAGATATTTTTCAGCACCAGGGTGGAAAGGAATGGTAATACCATCAAGAGCTTTTTCAAGCTTAATTTCAGAACCCTTGTTATGTGCCTTCGCAACGGTATCAGTGTTTTCAAATAAAAGCTTAGTCAAGCGATAGGCGTCTTCATCAGACATATCTTCGCTCACCACTAAGATTGCTTGAACTGACAAAGTTGGTACGGGCGCATCTTGGCCTTTGTAGGTCTTGGCAGGAATGGCGTCCTTCACAAGGAAGGGGAATTTAGCCACAATTTTATCCACTGGAGCACCATCAAGAGGTACAAAGGTCACTTCTTGAGAAGTGGTAATGTCTTGAATGGCAGGATTTGGCGTACCAATGGTGAACACAAAACCATCAACAGCTCTGTCCTTAAATTGATCGGCAGTTTCACCATAAGGCAAGAAGACTGGATCTACATTTTTATAATCAAGACCATAAAATTCAAATATTTGACGGCAGTTTACTTCATTACCGCTCCCACGAGCACCCACAGAAACTTTTTTGCCCTTAAAGTCAGCAAACTGCTTCACGCCGCTATCAGTGCTAGCAACTACGTGCAAATATTCAGGATACAAACGAGCAATGGCGCGAACTTTGCCAAGTTTGGTCTTAAAAGGAGCAAGACCATTATAAGCAGCATGGGCTACGTCATTTTGCAAAATAGCTAAATCCACTTCATTGGCTTCAATAAGACGCATATTTTCACCAGATGCACCGGTTGTTTGCGCAGTAATTGAATATGCACCGTCACTCTTAGAGCTTAAGGTCTGGCTGATGGCACCACCAAGGGGATAATACACACCGGCTGTACCGCCGGTACCCATGGTGAGATGCTTGGTTGCGGCAAAGCTTGTTGAAGCCGTCAGCACAAGTGCGGCACATAAACCCAATAACGAAATACGTTTCATAAAATCCTCCATATGTTGTGTCGAAAAAGTAAAAATACCACCTAAACTGGAACTTTATGTGGTGAAAATTAACGCCATAAAACACTAAGCGTAAATATACATAACATTCAATCCCTCCGCAAGAAAAAGATTGAAAACAATGTTGATATCTCTATGCCATTCTAGGCTGGAAGTCTTCGCATGGAGAACTTTTTAGCGCTTACAAGAGTTTATCGAAAAAAGCCAAAAATCGGCATAACGAGGGTACTTTCCTACCCTGCTTCATAAAAAGCCACTCACCCCATCTCATATCTTGACAAAATATAACTTTATCAGCTAATCTGAAGGGATTAAAAATATTGAGCAAGGAGTTCCATTGCATGTCAAATAAATCAAATACTCAATTCCCGCAGCCGCACTCTCAAAATGCAGCTCAAGGCGGTCAGATATTAGACGATTTACAAACAGAAGTTTCCAGTGAGGCTGCGCCTTTACTACAATTTTTAAGCAAGCATGCCATTGCTATCATGATTATTCTTGGACTTTTTGTTCTCGCAGTAGCAGGGCTTGGCATCTACAATTGGCAACAGGCTAACACTATGGCAGAGGCCCAAGCAGAGCTTGCCACTATAACCTCCACCAAAAAAGGCACCGAGCAAATCGACGCTTTAGAGGAGTTTTTGAAAAAGGCTCCTAAAGAATTACACACTGCCATAATTCTTTCTCAAGCAGACGCAAGCATGGCTGATAAATTGTACGATAAGGCCGCAACATATTATGGAAAACTTGCTAACATGGATAGCACAGGCGCTGTGGGATTGCTTGCCGGATTAAATCAAGGCCAAGCGCTCATTGCTGCCGGCAAAGCTAAGGAAGCCGTACCTGTTTTAGAAGCTCTTGTGGCAAAAGCTCCGGAAGGACAAGCCATTATTATCCAACAAGCTTTAGCTGAAGCCGCCTTACAAAGCGAAGACTTTGCCAAAGTCAAAGCCACCTTTGAAGCCATGGCTAATGCTACCGAGGGCACTGAAGCGGAAATTTATCGCTTTAGAGCACGTCAAGCTGAAGAACAAATAAACAAAGAACAAAAATAATTTAAGGAGTTTGTGCATGAGCCATCCCCTATTACAGGAAGATGCCGGCGCCACCCACTTATTACTTGGCAATGAAGCCATAGTTCGTGGTGCCTTAGAAGCCGGCATGAATGTTATAACATGCTATCCCGGCACCCCTTCGTCCGAAGTACCTGACACTTTTTATCGCATTGGTAAAGTTGGCGGCGACAAGCGTTACCGTATGGAATATTCCGTCAATGAAAAAGTAGCCTTTGAAGTGGGCGCAGGTGCTGCCCTTGCTGGTGCCATGACGCTAGTTACCATGAAGCATGTAGGGGTCAACGTGGCTGCAGACCCACTGCTCACCACCACTTACACAGGGCTTCCCGGTGGGCTTGTACTACTTTCTGCCGATGATCCAGGTTGCCACTCTAGCCAAAATGAGCAAGACAACCGTTACTATGCCCGCCTTGCCTCCATGCCCTGCTTTGAGCCATCACCGCCTGCAGAGGCCTGCACCATGACTCGTGAGGCTTTGCTCATGGCTCGTGAGCACGAGCAACCTGTCTTATTGCGCACCACCACTCGCCTTAACCACCAGCGTGGGCCAGTGACCCTTGGCGCTTTGCCAGCTCCTGCTCCCATTAAAGAATTTGAGCGCTGTCCACAGCGTTTTGTACCTGTGCCGGCTGTTGCCAGAATGCGCCACAAAGTTCTTGAAGAAAATATTAAAAAATTTCAAGGCATTGTGGAAAAACACTACACTCGTACCAAGCGTAAAAACGCCAGCCTTGGCATTATCGCCACCGGTATGG
>CAYJHS010000286.1:0-3102 GCA_964369815.1 uncultured Desulfovibrionaceae bacterium | reverse complement strand
TTTTCAAAAAGTTCCCTCCCCCCTGAAAAAATAAACATTACACAACGCTAATTAAAGGCACCACGATGGGGTCTCTGTCTACTACGCGGCGGAAGAAGCGGCGTAATGAGGAGCGAATGCCGTCGTGCAGGCGTATTAATTGTTCGCTATTGTTGGCATTTCCGTCTTCTAGCACGTCAAGCACTAGACATTGTGCGTCTTGTAGGAGGTGTTTTAGCTGCATTTCAAAGACGAAGCCTTTGGAGCTGATTTCCGGCCCATGTAGCACTTTGCCTGTGTCGGCGTCGAGTACCAGCACCACAAAGACAATGCCGTCGCCGCCAAGAATTTGCCGTTCACGTAGTACCGCATGTCCTACGTCTCCTACTCCTTTGCCATCTACCAGGGTGCGGTCGGCGGCGATGCGTTCTTCTTGACGTACAGAGTCGGCGAGTAAGGTAAGTGGCATGCCATTTTCAAGGATGAAGGTGTGTTCTTTGGGGACGCCACATTCTTGGGCTAGGCGACAGTGTTTGACTAAGTGGCGGTATTCTCCATGCACGGGTACAAAGTTTTGCGGTTTAGTGGCGTGGAGTATGTCTTTGAGTTCTTCTTTGTGTGCGTGTCCGGAGGTGTGGATGGCGAGGACGCTTTCGTAAAAAACTTCGGCGCCAAGTCTGTACATTTCATTAATCATGGCAGAAATGCTACGTTGATTGCCTGGGATCATGCGAGAAGACATGATAATGCAGTCGCCTTTTTGTACGCTGAGTTGTTTGTGCCCGCCCATAACCATGCGGGATAGGGCAGACATGGGCTCTCCTTGGGCTCCTGTGACGAGGAGGATGGTCTCGTGTGCTGGAATATCCGGTACGCCATTATGCGCATTATAGAAGGCTGGCGGCATGCGTACAAAGCCGAGTTCTTTGGCTTTTTCAATGTTGTTGGCGAGAGATTTACCGCTAATGACCACGCTACGTCCTGTGGCTTTTGCAATGTCAAAGACCTCTTGAATGCGGTGAATATGGCTTGAAAAAAGAGTAATAACTACTCTTCCTTCGGCTTTTTCTACTATGTTGCCAAGGGCTTCTTTGACTTTTCTTTCAGAAAGTGTGCGCCCGTCTCGTTCTACATTGGTAGAGTCAGACAGGAGTAGCCGAACACCTTCTTCGCCGGCAAAATCTTGAAAAAGGCGCAGGTCTGTGCCGCTGCCTTCAAGGGGATTGTCGTCAATTTTAAAATCGCCGGTATGCACGATTTTCCCCACGGGGCTTTGTACCGCAAGGGCAAAACCTTCGGGTATGGAATGGCATACAGGGAAGAATTGGAATGAAAAATCTCCCAATTGCACGGGGGTTTTTGCTTCTTCTCCCCAAACTTCTCCGTGTACTTCCACAAGATTAACCCAGTCCAAAAGGCCACGTTCTCGTAATTTGTGCTCAACGAGGGCAAGGGTAAAGGCAGAGCCATAAACATTAATCCCCCGCACTAGAGGGATGAGCCAAGGTAGCGCACCAATGTGGTCTTCGTGACCGTGGGTGAGCACGATGCCTAATAGTTTTTCTCGTATGGAGTGGATATGCTCAAATGAGGGGATGACTACATCAATGCCAAGGTGGGAATCGTCAGGGAACATTAAACCACAGTCCACCATGACAATGCCCTGAGAACATTCCCATAATTGACAGTTAAGGCCAATTTCACCTAAGCCGCCAAGAGGGGTAATAGTTGTAAATAAATCTTGCATATGTTTTTTAATAGCGTGGGTTGTATCCATGTACGCCCATATAAACCTTGAGAAAACAAAAAAGTGGGCGCAGCTCATAGCGAATAATATAGGGAGATTATAGCCTTTGGAAAATAAAAAATGAGCTTTTGCGTAACGCTATTTCCTTAAAAAGCTTATACACCCTAAGCACACACGAAGCAACACGTATTTATGAGCATGTTGGCGAAAGAATGTGTCATTTTTGAGAAGTTTTAGCTTTGGAGTGCGAGCTATTTTCTGAAAAAATGCATCAATTATGTGTTTTTCAGCATAGACTAAATAGATGCTTTACAAGCAAGTCTGTAATGGCTAATGTGCAGATAAAAACTAAGGTTATATGAGGAAACGTATACTATCATGAACTTGAAGACAACAGAGAAAGACTCTACTTTTCAAACACAAAGTCAGGCAAACCCCCTAATCTCCATTATTATTCCTGTCTATAATCAAGAGGAATTTCTTGGAAGATGCCTTGATGCTATTTTATGGCAAGATTTTACCTCCTTTGAAATTCTTGTGATAGATGACGCTTCTACTGACTATACTCCTGAAGTGTGTGCGCTTTATGCCGCCAAGGATGCACGCATTAAAGTCTTTACTAATCCTCAAAACCGTGGACAAGGCTACAGCAGAAATTTTGCCTTGAGCAAGGCAACAGCGCCCTATGTTACTTATGTGGACAGCGATGATTATATTGAACCCTTGCTTTTGCACCGAGGGATAGAGCTTCTTGAGAGCAATCAGGATCTTGATATTGTACATTTTGATAATATGGATATTTCCATTACGGGAGATACCATAGGCTGGCACCGTGTAGAGCCAGGACAGCGCACAGGACTAGAGGTGTTTCAAGATTTTTGCCAAAACAAAATTTCCTCTTACACGGCATGGGGGAAAGTGTATCGCAAGTCCTTATTAGATACACATCAAGTATATTTTCCTGAATGCTTATGGGAGGATATGCTTTTTAATTTGCATGTGTATTATTATGCAAAAAATATTTTATTTACGGGTGAGCATGGCTACTCTCGTGTGTATACACCACATGCTGCCTCGGCTATGACGCCCTTAAAACTTACCCCAAAGCATATTTCAGGGTTGTTTCATGTCACAGCCGGTATCCATGATTTTTTTACTAAATTTCCGCATTTACAGCAGTATGAAGAGTATTTTAGTGAA
This sequence comes from uncultured Desulfovibrionaceae bacterium, assembly GCA_964369815.1. Taxonomy (GTDB): domain Bacteria; phylum Desulfobacterota; class Desulfovibrionia; order Desulfovibrionales; family Desulfovibrionaceae; genus CAYJAD01. The sequence continues at coordinate 176 of CAYJHS010000286.1, read as the reverse complement.
CATTTTCTTGCTCGATTCAAAAGCTTTTTTGCTTATATGGCCGGTTGTAGTGTTAAAAATTTCACACCGTTGCGTACCGCTGATATGCAGTACCTATCCAATAGTCCATATTTTTTGCGCGCCATATTAGAAGAGTATGCCTATATTTATATTTTGCGCAATAAATATAAAGCCCA
>CAYJHS010000285.1:0-3107 GCA_964369815.1 uncultured Desulfovibrionaceae bacterium | reverse complement strand
AAAAATGGTGTTATCGAATTGAAAGTTTTTTGTGGGTGGGGGTTTGGGGGAGGGGAACTTTTTTCAAAAAAATACCCCTCCCCCAAAAAATAAAATAATAAAAATAAAATTAATCATCTTAAATTGACATTTTTCAAAAGCAACATAATATTTTATGTGGTGTTTTTCAAAAGTAGAAACACAGTAAACATAACGCTTTAAAAATTAAGGAAACAAAGATGCCATGTATTGATACTTGGAAGGGCGATACTCCTTACGAAGGTACCAAGGCCTTTATGGGGTGGGGAGGTATACGCATTGAGGATGATTCCGTAGATATTCTTGATATGTTACGGGCATATATGCACAGAGCCTTGGATGAGTCGTGCGGGCAATGCTTTCCTTGTCGAAGCGGTTTGAAGAGAATTTGTGCACGTCTTGATGCTTTGTGTGCTGGGGATACTACCACAACGCATGAGGAGAATATTGCATATTTGCAGCACTTGGCGCAGAGTATTGTGTCCAGTGGACGCTGTGATATTGGGCAGACAACGCCCGTGCCTTTGTTGGATGTGCTAAAAAACTGTCCTGAGGCTTTGCAGGCTCGCAAAGTACAGGGTAAAAAATACCCCTCCTATGTGACGGCGCCATGCACCAATGCCTGTCCTGGGCATGTAAATATCCCTGAATATATAGAGAAAATTCGTGTGCGCCAATTTGAGGAGAGCTTTAACTGTGTCATGGAGCGATGTCCCATGCCGGGCACCATTGGGCGCGTATGTGAACGCCCTTGTGAGGCGGCATGTAAGCGAGGATTGAACGGAGAACCGGTGGCTATTCGCCACTTGAAGCGCTTTGTTTTTGACAAGAAATTTACGCAAGCAATTGTTCCCAAGACCCATACGCCGCACAAGCAAAAAATCGCCGTTGCGGGCGCTGGCCCTGCTGGGCTTTCCTGTGCTTATTATCTTTTACTACAAGGCTTTGCTGTTACTATCTTTGAAAGACAAGAGGTAGCTGGCGGCATGGCAAAGTATGGCATTCCTGACTATCGTTTGCCACCACCTGTGCTGGCACAAGAGGTAGAGCGCATTGTGGCACTGGGCGGTGAAATACGCTATGGCATTGATATTGGTAAAGATATCACCATTAGGGAGCTAGAAAAAGAAGGCTATTCTGTGGTCTTTGTGGGGGCGGGTGCGCCCAATGCTCCTGGTATGCGCATTGAGGGCGAGGACGAAAATCCTGCCAACTATGTGAGTGGCATTCAATACCTAGCTGAGGCTGCCAAGGGCAATCAGATTGTGCATGGCAAACGTGTGGTTGTGGTTGGCGGCGGTAACGTGGCCATGGACTGCGTACGCACGGCGCTACGGCATGGTTTTAACGATGTACAAATTTTGTATCGTCGCACGGAAAAGGAAATGCCTGCAGATAAGGCAGAAATTCACGAAGCCAAACTTGAGGGTGTGCTCTTTAACTTCCTCATGGCACCCACCAAGCTTATTATTGAAGATGGTAAAGTGAAAGGCGTGACTTGTCAGCAAATGCAACTGGGTGAGCCAGATGCCTCTGGTCGTCGTCGTCCGGAGCCTATTGAGGGTGCTATTATTGACTTTGAAGCCGATGTCGTCATTCACGCCATTGGGCAAAAAACAGCTATTCCTGCGGTCTTGTCTGGCCTTGAAGGGGGCTTAAATAAGTGGAATGACCTTGATGCGCATAGCGTGAGCGGCAGGGTAGAGGGTTTTGGAGAGCTTTTTGGTGGTGGTGACTGTGTTACGGGGCCAAGCTCCCTTATCCAAGCCTTAGCGGCAGGGCGACGTGCGGCCTATCACATTGCCAGTCAGCTGGACAGTGGTGATACGCAACTACATTTAGAGGATGTAGTGGAGCAAGCTATGATGCCGAAGAGTATTTTGCACGTGGATGAGCCGCTTCCTTGTACGGACGTCACAGAGGCTATGCCGGTGCATATGCTGGATATGGATGTGCGTTTGCAAGGTTTTGGTGAGGTGGAGATGAATTCCGCTGATTTTGAGGCCACACGAGAGGCGTCACGTTGCTTGCGTTGCTTCCGTATTGTGATGATAGCGTCTTAATGTTTGATATTTAAGGGTTAAAATATGCAACAAATGAAAATAAATGGGAACACTGTAGAGTTTCAGCTTGGCGATACCATTGTGGAAGCTGCAGAAAGAGCCGGAATTCACATTCCCACCCTGTGTTGGCTCAAAAAAGCCGGACATAGTTCGGTGTGCCGTATTTGTTCGGTAGAAGTGGCAGGGCTACTAGGGCGTTTTGCCACGGCCTGTGATACCCATGCTACAGAAGGTATGGAAGTAACCACCCATTCACCAGCTTTGGAAGAATTGCGCAAAACCATCTTGGGCATGATTGTGAGTGAAGGCCGTCATGACTGTTTTATGCGGGATACACCCAAAGAAAATTGGACGGCGTATCAACACGCATCCATGGACTTGCCGCTGCGTGAGCATCCTTGCCCTGCTGATGGGCAATGTACCTTGCAGGACTTGGTTATGGCCTATGAAGTGCCCGTAGCACAACTGACGCCAGAGGGTGGTGATTTTATTCTGGATAATGAATATCCCATGATTACTCGTGATTTTTCCCGATGTATTCAATGTGGACGCTGCGGAGCGGTGTGTGATGCCATTCAGGTCAACGAAGCCATTCCGCATCAATACGGACGCAGTAACGAAAAAAGTCATTGGTATCCCACAGTAAATTATGACAAATGTACCCACTGCGGCGAATGTCTGCAATATTGCCCCACCGGCGCTCTTTCGGCGAAAAAGGCTTATGGCCTATATAGTGCTAAGGAAGAAATTGAGCATATCCGTACCACATGTCCCTATTGCGGCGTAGGTTGTCAGCAAGATTTGCTGGTGAAAGACGGGCGCATTGTGGAAGTGCGTGGGGTAGAAGATGCTGAGCCAAATCAAGGCAGTTTGTGTGTAAAAGGTCGCTTTGGCTATGATTTTATCTATAGCGATGAAAGACTCACTGACCCCCTCATTCGAGAGGCAGACGGAAGCTTTAGAAAGGCTTCGTGGGATGAGGCGCTCACCCTTGTGGCTACAAAATATACTGAGGCTGTGGAGCAG
>CAYJHS010000284.1:0-3129 GCA_964369815.1 uncultured Desulfovibrionaceae bacterium | reverse complement strand
AACTTTTTTTCCCTAAAAAAAGTTTCCCCTCCCAGAAAAAGAAAAAAAGAAAAAAATAAATAAAAATAAAAATAAAAAAGAAAACATATAACATAAAAAGCATAGGATAAAATATATGGCATATGTAAAAATCGGCGTGGGTGGACCTGTGGGCTCCGGCAAAACGGCCCTCATTGAAAGGCTGACCCGTAAAATGAAAGAGGAATATTCCTTATGTGTTATCACTAATGATATTTATACCCGTGAGGACGAAGAATTTTTGGTGAAAAATTCCGCCTTGCCCAAGGAGCGTATTTTGGGCGTAGAAACAGGTGGGTGCCCGCATACAGCCATCCGAGAAGACTGTTCTATGAATTTAGAAGCAGTGGAAGAAATGGCCGAGCGCTTCCCTGATGTGCAAATTATGTTCATTGAAAGCGGTGGGGATAATTTATCTGCCACTTTCAGCCCTGACTTAGCCGACGCTACCATTTACGTTATTGACGTAGCGCAAGGGGAGAAAATTCCCCGTAAAGGCGGCCCTGGTGTAACCCGCTCTGACTTACTTATTATCAATAAGACAGACCTTGCCCCCTTGGTCGGCGCCAATTTGGATATTATGGCGGCGGACTCTGACCGAATGCGCGGTGGTAGAAAATACTTGTTCACCAACCTTATGAACCTTGATGGGCTGGACGCCGTCATAGATTGGATTAAAAAAGACGTGCTCTTTGAGGGGCTTTAATGGAATCCTGCGTGCGCCTTTCCACCAAGTTTAGCCACCATAAAACGGTGTATGACGATGTCTATTTCACGCCGCCTTATAAGCTCATTGCGCCCTTGTATGAAGAGGATGAGGCGCAGATTATGCTCATGTCTTCCTCTGCAGGGCTTTTGCAAGGGGATAGAGTGCACATGGACTTGCATTTTGGTGAAAAGTGCAAGGCTTTAGTGGGGTCGCAAAGCTATGAAAAGGTTTTTGACACTCAGGGTGGGGATGTTCAAAAAAATACCCACATAAAGGCCGATGCAAGAAGTCGCGTACGGTATATGCCTCACCCCACTATTCCTTTTAAAAACAGTACGTACCGAAGCAAAACACATATTTCTTTAGCTTCTACATCCACTTTTTTCTATAGTGATATTTTCACCGCAGGGCGCGTTCACATGGGAGAGAGCTTCCTCATGCGGCTTTTTCATGCGTCAGTACATGTCTATGTAGAAAACCGTCTGGCCTTTGCTGACAATACCCTCATGGACCCTGCGCGCTGGGACTATACAGCCCTTGGACTTTGGCAGGGCTTTAGCCATAATGGCCTTTTATATGCATATTTCCCGTCAGAACAGGAAGAGGCGTCCTTTATTGAACAAGCACGGCAAAAAGCAAAGGCCATATGCTCCCGCTGGGAAGTGGGTGTAAGCAAGGCGCAAAAAGGCGTCTGTGTACGTGTGTTGGGAGATACTGGGGATAAGATATATCTATATTTCAAAGAAGTAAGTCAAGGCAGCAATTAAATTAGCAGTAACGAGCCCTTGCATAGCTTACATAAGTAAGTTTAAAATACCCTTGACATTGTATACAGTATTCTGTATTCTTTTTTTAAGGACGAAACACAATGAATGCAATTTTCTCATATATCCTTTCATGGCTTTGGTGGCTCACTACAGAAGTAGAAGAGTTCACTTAGTCTTGCGCAGGTTTTGGGAAAAGTACGTTAGTCACGCTATATACTCCCCCTCTGTTTACACAAGTGAACAGGGGGGGATTTTTTTTTAACAAGGAGAGTTACATGTTTTCACCATCGTTGGAAGAGGCAGAAAAACTGGCACAAGAGTACAGCCTCATACCCATTATTTATGAAATGCCGTCAGATTTTACCACACCCATTAATGTACTGAAAGTCTTAAAATCTCATTTTGGCCAATGCTTTTTGTTTGAAAGTGTGGACACCACCCACGCTTTTGGACGTTATTCTTTTTTGGGCTACGAACCCAGTGCAGAAATAACCTGCCTGCAAGGAGTCGTCACCACCAAGGACAGCCATGGCAAGAGAAAGGAGACCATAGCCCCTAAAGAGTACCTAAAAAAACTCTTGCAAAAATATTCCAGTCCTACATTTGAGCACCTTCCTTCTTTTACCGGGGGTCTTGTGGGTTATTTTGCCTATGATTTTATTAAATACAGCGAACCCACATTACAGCTAGATATGGACGATGCGGTGGAAAGCTTTAACGACCTTGACCTTATGCTGTTTAAAAAACTTATTATTTTTGATAATTACAAGCAAAAACTTTATCTTGTCTGTAATATTGAGCAAGGTAAAATTGCAGAAAATTACGCTCTCGCCGTGCAAGAAATTCACAAGTTGAAAGACCTCTTTGTGAATGCTTACCGCAATACTTCCTTTACAGGGCAACTCACCTCGGACTTCACAGCTCTTTTTGATAAAAACACCTATATGTCCATGGTGGAAAAAGCCAAAGAACATATTTATGAAGGCGATATTTTTCAAGTGGTGCTTTCCAATCGGCTGGAGGCAGACTTTGAAGGCAGCTTATTCAATACCTACAGGAAGCTACGCATGACTAACCCCTCACCCTATATGTTTTACCTAAGTAGTGACAACAACGAAATTGTAGGAGCCTCGCCAGAAACCTTGGTAAAATTGCAAGATGGTACAGTATACACGTTTCCTTTGGCAGGCACACGCCAACGTGGAAAAAACGCTAAAGAAGACAGTGTGCTGGAAAAAGAATTACTAGCCGATGAAAAAGAAGTGGCTGAGCATACCATGCTGGTAGACCTTGGGCGCAATGATTTAGGGAAAATATGCCAATTTGGCACAGTGGAAGTGAAGGATTTTATGCAGGTACATCACTATTCGCATGTAATGCATCTTGGCTCCACCGTACACGGAACCATAGATAAAAAACATGACGCCCTCGACACCATTGAGGCTGTGTTGCCTGCCGGCACCCTTTCCGGCGCCCCAAAAATCAAAGCCTGCGAAATCATTCACACTCTTGAGCAAAACAAAAGAGGACTCTATGGCGGTGCCATTGGCTATGTGGACTTTACGGGAAACATGGATACATGCATTGCCATTCGCCTGTGTTTTAAGAAAAACAATAAGATATATATACGTTCCG
>CAYJHS010000283.1:270-3134 GCA_964369815.1 uncultured Desulfovibrionaceae bacterium | reverse complement strand
CCCACACAGGGCAAAATCTACAATAACTATTTTTCTTTTTTGTGCTTTTTGACAGGTTTTTCTGGCATAACAAAGATATGTATTCGATAAGCTTTACGCACCATATCCCATTCAAGGCTTATATCGTGTGTATTTTCTTCTCCCACTGCCAGAGTGAAAGAGTGCGCTTCAAGATTGATATGTTTTAAAATACCCTTGAGTTTTTTACGACCATGTAGTTGCTCAGGGCAGTTATGAAGAAAATCCATAAGGCTCACCTCAATGGTATCGCCTTCGTAACCACGCATTTGCGCTAGCTCAAAAAACATACGTGAAAAGCCGGGAGTAGAGACTTCCAATATATATGCCGAAGAGAAAATATCCTCTACTTCCATGGCAAGGCCTAGCATCCGTGAAATTTCTGCACATTCTTCCACCGTGGCAGAAAGAGCACGCATATCTTGCTCATGGGGCTCTGCTTTGTCACCCTCTTCTACATAGGGTTTTTCTACATAGACACGCACTAATGGGCGAGTGCCCTGCAAAAGTTCTATACCCCAAATCTCAAGCTCTTTTGAGCTAACTATGGGCTCTGCAAGTGTGTGTAATATTTCTAAAAGTTCTGGTTTTGCCATATACGCTCACGCATAAAAAAAAGGGGGCCTTGTAAGGCCACCCCGTTGTAAACTCATTGTTCTGCATCAGGATGAAGAAAGTGGCAAGAAGAAAAAGACACCAATGAAAAACCACTTCCCCGTAAAGTGTGTTGTATATACGTCGCTAAAAAAACACTGTCAAGCTTTTTTTGTACTTATTTTTCCATACGCTCATGAGAGTTCGTGGCGTCTGTACGCCAAATTCTTCTATTCCTTTAAAACCCACTTACACAGCACTTCTCTTAGCACATTTGGTTCAATAGGTTTAGTGATATGATCATTCATTCCAGCATTAAAGCTTTGTTCTTTATGCATTTGAATGGCATGTGCTGTCATAGCAATAATTGGAATTTGATTTTTACCATAGCCTTGCAAATCTCGAATATGTCTTGTAGCGGTTAAGCCATCCATAATGGGCATTTGAATATCCATGAGCACCACGTCATAAAAGTTCTTTTTACAAAGGGTGACAGCCTCTTGCCCATTTTCCGCTAAGTCGATTTTCATACCTAAATCTTCTAACAAAGCCATGGCTATTTCTTGATTAATTTCATTATCTTCAGTAAGTAAAACCCTACGTCCTGCCAGCTTTTTTGTTTTTTCTACGTGGGTGTTTTCAACTTTAGTGTGAGTTTGTGGCTCAACTCCTCGCAAGGCTTTCATAACCGCCGCCCACAAAGGCATAGGCAGTACCGGTTTGGAAATAAAGGCAGAAAAAAGATCTGTCCATTTTTGGTTAAAGGCATATGAACTATAAGCGGAAGTTAGCACAAGGGCAGGTGCAGGATGCAAAGATAAAGATTTTATTTTCTCTGCACAGTCATGACCATAGATATGTGGCATTTTCCAGTAAATAATAACTAAGGAATATGGTTGCACTTTTATTGCCTGCAAGACAAGTTCGCAGGCTTTATGACAATCATCAATAGTGTCCACATTAAAACCGCAAATTTCTAGCATTTCTTTAAGCACAAGACAAGCCATGGGCGAATCGTCAACAATCAGAATTTTTTCTTTGTGGGCAAAATCACTATCAATCCATGACTCTTCTCGGCGGTGCAAAAGGCTCACCTCAAAAGAAAATACTGTGCCTACCCCTTCTTCACTGTGTACATTAACGGTACCGCCCATTTTTTCCACAATATTTTTGCTTATAGCCAGACCAAGCCCCGTGCCACCAAATCGACGAGAGGTTGTATGCTCGGCTTGCTCAAATGGTTGAAAAATCGCCTCAAGACGCTCTTTGTCCATGCCAATACCCGTATCGGTTACCTCAATGCCAAGGGTACATAAAGCTCCCTTCATAGACTTAATACTCACACGCAAGACAATATATCCTTGCTGTGTAAATTTTATGGCATTGCTTAACAAATTCGTGATAACCTGCCCAAGACGCACCGCATCTCCCACAAAAATGCTCGGCAAACGTGGGTCAATGTTAAAAAGCAATTCAATAGGCTTATCGCTCACCAGAGAGGAGACCGTGCCCGAAATACCTTCTAGTAATTCAGCAAAATTAAAAGGAGCATGATCTAGTTCAAGCTTACCGGCTTCAATTTTAGAGATATCCAAGACATCGTTGATAATATTAAGTAAGCTTTCACCAGCTTTACGAATATTTTCTAGATAATGACGGATGGTGCTGTCATTGGTGTGTTGCAAACACAAATAACTCATCCCCATAATGGCATTCATAGGGGTGCGGATTTCATGACTGATATTAGCAAAAAACATATTTTTGGTATGTCTTGCTTCGTCGGCAAGGGTTAAGGCTTTATGAAGTTCAGCTTGACGCTCAGAAAGTTTTTTTATGATTTTCTTTTCATTGCTAAGGTCTCGCAAAAAAACCATAAACACTTTTTGATCTTGAGCGCTAGTGAAAGTTACCGTCACTTCACAAGTGACAACAGCATCTTCATTGCCCCCAAAGACCCACTCAAAAGAGACAACTCCCTTAACCCTTGCTTGAAGAAAATGCTCCGTAATTAACGCTGTTCCCTCAGTGCCGCAAGATTGGTTGGAAGAAAAGACATGGAGCTGCTGCCCCAGTGCGTCTTTGTCCTTAACACCTAATAAGTCTAGCATTTTCGGGTTACAATCCAAGAAATTAAACTGCGTATCCCAGATACCAATTCCTACAGGTGTGGCATTAAACATAGCCTCCATATTTAAGCTTGAGCGACGCAAAGAACTGTCTAAGTTCCCTACTCCGTGAAGCACTATTTGATG
>CAYJHS010000283.1:0-260 GCA_964369815.1 uncultured Desulfovibrionaceae bacterium | reverse complement strand
TTTGGGCGTACCGGCGTAAATACCTTACCCCCTGCTCGCAAAGGTACAATACCTAAGGTTGGATGCGTCCAAGAATATTCCAATTCAAAAACTTCTTCGGGGTTTTCAAAAAGCTCAGTAATGGCTTTTTGCACATAACTAAGCTCTACTTCCGGAATACGAGAAATCCAAAAAATAAAATTTTATTCAGGGGATTGATTTGTCTGATACTCCATGCTCTGTTTCATACTTTGATCGACGTACAGCTGGTTAATACCCGT
>CAYJHS010000282.1:0-3157 GCA_964369815.1 uncultured Desulfovibrionaceae bacterium | reverse complement strand
GTGCATGAGCAGATTTATCTCTGAAACTTGCAAGTTTTTGAATGCGAGTTTTTAGCTCAATGGGCATTTTAATGCTAGTTGGAATTACACTAGATTGTTGCATAAGTACTCCCTGAAAATACTTTTTACTACTCTAGACTACGACTTGCTATATTGTCAATTTGAAAATCATTTTTCTGTTAAGGGTAAAGCTAATTTCAAAAAATTTTATCAACATTTACACAGCTGTACATCATTTTTTGGCTCTTGGTTTACAAGGTTTTTGCCAACCCAAATGTGTTTTTAACCTGAGTAAAAAATGAGTTATTTTCACCATGTCTCAGGTAATTTTCTTTTAGTATGGAATACACTTAAAATTTCTACTACACCATCTTTTACACGGTAAGGAATGATATAACTATATTGCTGAATTACAAGTTCTCGAGTGCCAAACACTCGCCCCGGTTTGCCTTTCTCAGGAAAAAGTGAAAGCCCTGCCACTTGATTTCGTATGGAGGCATATACTTTCACAGCTAATTCCTGGTCTTCTTGTGCAATATGAGTAACTTCGGCATCAAGGTCTGCCTTAGCCGCAATGAGCCATCTAATCTGCACTATAGCCCCACTTTCGATCTAGCATATGCATTTGCTCTTCAGTGGCAAAATTTCCAGCATCAGCTTCTTTAATGCCTTGCTGTATTTTTTCCACTTGCCACTTTTCACTTTGAATGAAACTCTTTAGAGCTTCTATTGCTAAAAAAGATTTTGAACGTCCAGTAGCTTCTGCAAGCGCAGATAATTCTTGAGCAAGTTGCTCCGGAATACGCATAGACATGGATACTTGCATGGTGATTCTCCTTAAATGTAATACAATGCATGAATTGTATTTATTTGTAATACAAAAGTCAAGCATGAGTTCTGGAAAAAATCTTTGACAACACACAGTTATTGTATTTACTTTATTTGTGCAAAAGATATGCATTGGGGAGCCATGCAGTCCTATTTTCTTGTAAGGATATGACATGAAAGTGAAAAAAAATTCTCAACAGAATAAAAAACTTCTTGAGCGTATAACAGAAAAGAGGGCTTTGCTTGATACACGTCGCCCCCTCTCCGAAGGGGAACTTGAGCGTTTACGTAATGACTTTCTTGTTGATTTTATTTATAATTCCAATGCAATCGAAGGTAACACGCTGACCTTGCGTGAGACTGCTTTGGTGCTTCAAGGCATTACCATAGACCAAAAGCCTCTTAAGGATCACTTAGAGCTGTAGGGCATAAAGACACCTTTGCTTATGTGCAAGATATTGCGCAAAACAATGTGCCCCTTTCGGAGGCGGTCATCAAAGACATTCATGCCTTAGTGCTTATGGATAAGCCGCAAGACAAAGGCATATATAGGAAAATTCCTGTTAGGATAGCCGGTGCTTATGCGGAACCTGTGGCACCACATTTTATTGCTGAAAAAATGGCAGACCTTCTTGCTGCAAATATGACTTTGCAAGACACAAGTGCTGAGATACATATTGTGCATAGAGTTGCACTTTTTCATTGTGTTTTTGAGGGAATACATCCATTTATTGATGGCAACGGCCGTACTGGTCGCTTACTTATAAATCTTGATCTGATGCAATGCGGTTATCCGCCCGTGAACATTAAATTTGCTGATAGAAAAAAATATTACGATGCTTTTGATGCCTTCTATCGCGATGACGATATTAATCCTATGCTGACGCTTATGGCTGAAGCTTTGGAAGAACAACTGGATTTATACTTGCAGTGTGTTCAGGAATGATATTTCTGTTACTTATTGTAATTATTATTTTTATATGGCATGAAAAGAGGCGGGGTATCCTGCCTCTTTTGTGTGCTTGGTCTTATCCTAGGTGCGCCTGCAAAGTTTTTTATACGGAAAGTGTTTCTGGCTTTTTTTTCGCAAGACAATCTGCCATCCATACCTTTATGAGAGACTGACGTGTTACCCCAAGGCGGGATGCTTCATCGTCCAAAGCTTTAAGCATCCATAAGGGAAAGTCTACATTAACTCGCTTCGTCTTATTGGGGCGATGTGCCTTTTCCAAGTCTGCATAAGGCATGACACTTGCGCCGTCATCAAACTGTTCATCAAAAGTTTTAGCATCCATAAGCTTTTTCCTCATCTTTATGTGCTCTACGTACCGAAATAATGCGTGTCACACTTTTGCGATATGTGATAATGGCAGTCCACATTTTGCCGTGTATTTGGCCTATGCAGGCATGACGCATCTCGTCAGTAAAGCGCAAAGGCAAAATTAATAAATTTTCATCATGCCACAACAATTGTGCTTCTTCAAAGTCAAGCCCATGTTTTCGTTTATTGGCCTCGCTTTTTGCAAAATCATATTCGAATTTCATATAAAAAATATATCTAAATTATACCATTTGTCAAGAAGACAGAATAGTATAAGAAGAGGCAAGATTGTCCTGCCTCTTCTGCGGTATTGATTTTTGATATTTTTATTTTATGATTGTGAACTGCTACTTTCGCTTGTGGTAGGGTCACTGCTTTCAGGTAGCTCAAGTGGCTTTTCTCGATTGTTGCATTGTTCCTTTACGTTTTTATCTTCAATAGCTACAGCTACAGCAGCTGTAGCAAATACGCTTGCGATTCCTGCCAGCATGCCGCCAATAAATGTCCATGTGTTTTTCATACTAACTCCTTTTAATGTTTATACAAGAAAGGCAGGTTGCCCCTGCCTCTTTTGTGCGTTTGTTTTTGATTTAGAGTGATTCCAATAAAATGTGAACACACTCTAATCTTCCATAACGTCCTTGATAGCCTGTGCCACGGCGATGACTACAGGTATCCATGGTAAAATGTTCATAATGTCTCCTTATTGTTGGTTTAAGAGTGCGTGTTGCAGTAGGCCGAACATGGCCTGCGGCAATTGCTTCATGTTTTCAAGGGTGATGCTTTTGTGTTCTGGCAAGATGTTTTGGATTTTGCAAGGCGGGATGCCGATGCCATAGATTTCTATGCCGATTTTCTTTGCATAATGTATGGCATGTAAAGCAGATTCAGGATGATCCGGTTCACCATCGGTGATTAAGAGTATCATTTTGCGCGGTTCTGGTTGCTGCAAAAGCTTTTGATACACCCACCACAGGCTTTCTGTCAGCGGTGTGCATCCCCAAGATT
>CAYJHS010000281.1:0-3178 GCA_964369815.1 uncultured Desulfovibrionaceae bacterium | reverse complement strand
CATTTTGGGAATCTGCCGTAAAAAATTATTGTAATATATTTTTTGTACGTCAGGATAAAATGAGTGTTGGCACACCAAGTTGGGCAGCACGGCGTGCAGCTAAAAGCTTTGAGTACATGCCACCAGTGCCAACGCTTGTTTTTCCTCCGCAAAGACCATTTAAATCTAAGTCATGGATAGATTCGATGCAAGATAAGATAGGAGCGTTGGCATCCTCATGTGGGTTTTTGCTTAAAACCCCCGGCGCAGAAGTTAAATTTATAAAAAGGTCTGCCCCCACCACATTGACTAAGAGGCTTGAAAGGCAGTCATTATCGCCAAATTTTAACTCTTGCACAGAAATAGTATCGTTTTCGTTGACTACAGGCACCACATTCCATGTAAGGAGCTTTGCAAAGGTATTACGAGCATTAAGGAAGCGTTGACGAGAACGTAAATCATCACGAGTTAAAAGCACTTGAGCTGTACCAAGACCATGACTTGTGAAGGCAAGGTCATAGTGCTGCATAAGCCGGCTTTGCCCCACTGCTGCTGCTGCTTGCTTAGCTGCTAGCGTATGCATAACCTCAGAGGACGGTTCCTTGGCAAGTGACCGTAAGGCCGCTCGTCCTGCAGCCACAGCTCCGGAGGAGACAAGGACAATTTTGCGCTGCATATTTTTTGTGGTAGGGAGCTTTTGCAAAAAAGCTAGTTGAGCAACAATATTGGTGAGAATTTCTTCATCAAGGCCGTGTTCGTGGGTGAGCACTGCAGAACCTACCTTGACCACAATACATTGTGCTTCTTGTAAAGTTTGAACTTTTTGTGTGTGCCAAGCGCATTTTTGCATGCTTTTCTCCCCAAAGACTTGTCGTGTCTTTGATAAAAAAAAACCCTACGAACAGTAGGGTACAGGAAATTTGTGGGGCGAATGATGGGACTTGAACCCACGGCCACCTGGGCCACAACCAGGTGCTCTACCTACTGAGCTACATCCGCCATCTTGTGGAAGAATGTATTTATACTTTCACGCTTGCTTTGGCAAGAAATTTTTGCATGATTTTTAAAATTTTTCAAAAAAGCTTTTATACAAAATGGTTATGTTGAGTAATAAAAATGAGCGTCAAAAATAAAGTTATTATTATTTATGTGTTAGAAATTAGTAGTAGAAGACTATGGATTTTTCTAAAAAAATTCTATATAAGCCTAGTGAATGAAAAATATGGCCTTTTATTTGTTTCTTTGAAGCAAATTTTTTAGTGATTTATTTAAAAATATTCGTTGCCAAAATATTATTACGGCAATATGCAATAACTATAGAGCATTGTTATTGTTTACGTTTTTCAAAAAAATGATTGATGTAAATCAATGTTTTATTCATACGGAGATTTTTATGGATAGTTTAATGGTTGAGGGCGGCGTCGCCTTACAAGGGGAAATTGTCGTCAGTGGTTCAAAAAATGCGGCACTTCCTATTTTATTTGCCTCAATTCTTACGCAAAGCCCAACCACATTTTTGAATGTTCCTAATTTAAGAGATATACATACTACTATAAAATTGCTTAATATTTTAGGTTGTGAAGCACACTTTGAAAAAGGTACTACGCAAGTCAGCCCAGGAAACTTATCCCCTGAGGCACCTTATGATTTAGTAAAAACCATGCGCGCTTCGGTGCTGTGTTTAGGGCCTTTACTGGCTCGCATTGGCGAGGCAAAAGTTGCCTTGCCGGGTGGTTGTGCCATAGGTGCACGTCCTGTGGATCAACACCTGAAGGGTTTTGAAAAAATGGGTGCACGCTTTGAGCTGGAAAATGGCTATATTATTGGTCATTGTAAAAAACTCACCGGAGCGCATATTATTTTTGATATGCCAACGGTGGGCGGCACAGAAAATGTGCTCATGGCAGCTGTCCTTGCAGAGGGTGAAAGTATTTTAGAAAATGTAGCTCGTGAACCGGAAATTGTGGACTTAGCCAATTACCTTATTGCTTGTGGTGCAAAGATTGAAGGGCAGGGCACAAGTATCATACGTGTACAAGGGGTGAGTGAGCTTAAGGGCGTCACCTACTCCATTATGCCAGACCGTATTGAAGCCGGTACCTTCCTAGTGGCTGCTGGAATCACCGGTGGGGATTTACTTGTAAAGAATTGCCCAGTGGATGCTTTAAGTGCTGTCATGGAAAAAATGCAAGGTATGGGTATGCAATTTGAGCAAAAAGAAAATGGCGTACGTTCTTTTTGCCCAGACGGAATACAAAGCCTTTGCGGTACAGATATTACCACTAAACCTTATCCCGGCTTTCCTACAGATATGCAGGCGCAACTTATGGCACTTATGGTATTAGCTCAAGGTAATTCCATTGTTGAAGAAAGTATTTTTGAAAATCGCTTTATGCACGTACCGGAACTTATACGTATGGGGGCTGATATCAGTGTGTCTGGGCGCACAGCGACAGTGCGTGGTGTAAAATCCCTTAAAGGGGCGCCGGTCATGGCTTCTGATTTACGTGCCAGTGCAGCCTTTGTGCTGGCAGGGCTTGCAGCTCATGGAAAGACTCGCATCCAACGTATTTATCACCTAGATAGAGGGTATGAGCATATTGAGGAAAAAATGTGCGCCGTAGGAGCACGCATTTGGCGTGTTCATGAATAGAATACATTTTAATTTTTGCTGAATATTAGTTTTTAAATGTTTTTGAGGTATATATATGAAGTTTTCCACTCGAACACGGTATGGATTGCGTTTTTTAGTTTATTTGGCGTCATGCCCACAAGGGCAGTTGGTGCAATTGAAAGATTTAGCTATTAATGAAAATATTTCTGCTGGATATTTAGAACAAATAGTGCGTTCTTTAAAACCATTGGGCATATTAGAGTCTGTACGTGGAGCGGCGGGTGGATATAAACTTGCGCATCACCCAAAAGACATTACTTTAGAAGATATCTTTACTCACTTGGAGGGCGATATTTCTCCGGTGGCTTGTATTTTAGAAACTAATGAACCTTGTAGTCGCATCGAATACTGCAGTACGAGGCGGTTTTGGGAAGATTTAAATACTCATGTACGTTCATTTTTACGTACAATGACCTTAGATGACTATATAGTTAAATATGGCATTGGTGAAAAATGTCATCATAAAATACAAAGCTTATACCTGGGATGATTTTGCTTGCTTATGTAAAGAAAAATAGGCAAGAT
>CAYJHS010000280.1:0-3188 GCA_964369815.1 uncultured Desulfovibrionaceae bacterium | reverse complement strand
AAAATTTTTGACCTATTACTTCAGATATTGCCATACAAAAAAGCTCCATATGAAAAGCCATATGGAGTTTCTTTTTTGCCATTAAAATAAAATTTCATTGCGGCAACAGACAGTATTTAACAACGAGACTTCATCGCATTGAAAGTTTTTTGAGGGGTGGGGGGCTGGGGGAGGGGAACTTTTGTTCACAAGAGTTCCCCTCCCCCAGAAAAAATCATCTAAAAGCAAGCCCTGTCTAAAAGCTCTTGCACGCTATGCTCTTGAATATTTTTCCCGTTAAAAATGGCGCAGGTGACTGCAAGTGTTTCTTCTGGATATTGTCCCAGATTTTTCAAGAGTGGGTATATTTCAAAGCTTGGGACATCATTTTTGGGAAATTGCATAAGTGCCCATAAGGCCATACCACGGCACACCATATCTTCTTCGTGTTCTGTAAGACTTTTCATAAGCCACGAAATAATACGCTGACACAGTTGAGGGCGTACCATAGCAAGGCGCCCTACGGCCCAGTAGCATGAACGGCGCAAAGGCGCATGGTCACAAAAGTTGTCATCTCGTCCTGTATCCACAATATATGAAAGTAAAATATTGTGGAATTCTTTAGCAAGGACTTCACTGCTTACTAAAATTTCGGCAAAGGCTTCTGGTTTACCCCAGCCGATATTTCCGGATTCTTCATTCATTTGCCACATGATGCGCCGTACGATATCTCGAGCTTCTTCTGTTTTGCGCGCGCGCATTTTTTCTACGCAAAGGCCCAATGCACAGGCTGCTCGATGAGTCATATCTCCACCTAAAAGGAGGAAGGAAAAAAGAGTACCTACGACCTCTTTTGGTTCAAGGGCTTCAATTTCAGAAAGATATTCTTGCCAGTTATCCTCTTCAAGCCACTGACGCAAAAGCTTTTTATATGCTCTTAAGCGTGCCATACGACCTCCATTTTATTTCCATGCCGCCTTACCAACAGACTTTAAATATTCATTAATTGCTTTTTTCCCACCTAAAAAATCTGCAAATTCAGGCCAAACTTTTTCACGAGCAATGCGTTTCCAAGTGGGCGCGTCTTTCAAAGTTGCGATTTCCACCCCTTGCTGTACCAGAGTAGCGTTTATCTTAGCGGTCTGTGCATCTAGAAATTGCAGCACTGCTTCTTGCGCAGCAAGGCCGGCTTCTTGTAAGATTTTTTGTTCTTGGGGCAGAAGCTGTTCAAAAACGCGTTCTGAAATTATAAGGGGGTGTAATTGATAAAAATAGTGAGTCTCAGTAATATATTTTTGCCGTGCACTGTAGAGCTTGTTCACGGCAAAATCACTGTAGCCTGAGCACTGTCCATCCACCCTGCCTTGTTGTAAAGCACTAGTTCTTTGTGCCACGGGCATGGGTACAGGACTCATGCTTAGCCCTTTATATGCAGCTAAAATTACAGCACTTTGGGTCGTCGCAATTTTTAAACCTTTGGCATTTTCTAATGACTTTACAGGATGTTTGGCGTTTGACATATGGCAAAAACCACCGTGCACCCACGCAAGCACGCGAAAGCCTGCTTTCACGGCATATTCATTCATAATTTCTGCGCTCTTACCAGTGGTGGCAGTGGTGGCTTCTTGTGTATTTTCAAATACATAGGGCAATGTCAATATACCAAACCCCTTAGCAAAATACACCAAACTCCCCACTGGCACCACACTCGCATCCAAAGTGCCTGCCCGCACAGCCTCTATACTTTTTAGTTCTGTGCCGTAGCTAGAAGAAAAAAGCAATTGTATTGAAAAGTTACCTTTTGTTTTTTCTTCCACATATTGCTTAAACGTTTTTGCGGCAAGACCTTGTACCGACGTTTCTGCACCGGTGTTTGCCAGTGTAAGCGTGCGTACTGCAAAAACATCGTGAGGTAAGGCTAGCAAGCCCACGAATAATACTCCCAAAAACTTGAGGAATAAAAACATTTGACGCATATATGTCTCCACGTAAAAGCGTTTTTTTTGTAAAATTATTTCATGCTTTATAGAAATTATCATAGCTTCATAAAGCGCACAACTTTTTTTACACGCACATGAAATTATATATTTAATTTCAAAATATTACATGTTTTGCTATAGAAAAATAAAAAGTGCCACCTTTCACTTTTGGTAAAAGATGGCACAACAAAAAATTTCACCAAATTTACTTGGCAACTTCTAGTAATTGTTCATTTTTAAGGCGTGTTGTGTGGTCGGGGTTGGTATAAACAAATTGCACTTTACCTGCGCCATCCACCACAAAAACAGCCGGTACAGGAAGATTGTGATGCTTATGCCCGCTGGCTTTTTCAAGGTCAATTTTATACTGATTAAGATACAAATCCACCGTAGCGTCATCTACGTGAAACGCAATACCAAGGGCGGCACTCAGCTCTACAGTGCTGTCGGAAAGAAGGGGAAATTTAAGTTTTTTATCGCCATGTACTTGCTGTAAACCTTCTGGAATATCAGGGCAAATACCAATAACGCCATAGCCGCGCTCTTGCAAAGTTGAAAGGATGCTATTCACTCCCGCTAACTGCGTGAGGCAAAAGCGTCACCACGAACCACGATAGAAAATCAATATGGCGGCCTTGTTTTGCATGGCATCATGCAAGGTAGTGTTTTTACCATCCATATCCACGAGAGTGGCATTAGGCACTGGGCTACCAACGCTGATGGGACTAATAAGTTCTGCTGTTGTTGCTACATTCATGCTGATTCCTCCTAAAGGTTTAAAGGTATGGAGAAAGAAACGAAGAAAGGCTTAAGCTGTCAAAATCTACGTATATTAGCAGCAAATGTCAAATAAAAGCTCAGCATTATATTGTAACAGACACGGCATTGATTTTAAGGTTCTTGCTGAGTTTAATTGCAGCAAAATATATATTTGAACAATACCTTGCCGCATTGAAAGTTTTTTGAAAGGGGGTCTGGGGGGAAAACTTTTGTCCACAAAAGTTTTCTGCTTATGGGATAGACGAAAATTATTCATTTAACGGCGACAGCA
Organism: uncultured Desulfovibrionaceae bacterium; assembly: GCA_964369815.1. Taxonomy (GTDB): domain Bacteria; phylum Desulfobacterota; class Desulfovibrionia; order Desulfovibrionales; family Desulfovibrionaceae; genus CAYJAD01. The sequence continues at coordinate 179 of CAYJHS010000280.1, read as the reverse complement.
AAGCTGTGCCTACTCATAATTTTCGGATTCCCCCTCTCCGGTTTTGTTGCGGAAAATATTTAATTTAAAAAAACAATACCTTGCCGCATTGAAAGTTTTTTGAAAGGGGGGTCTGGGGGGAAAGCTTTTGTCCACAAAAGTTTTCTGCTTATGGGATAGACGAAAATTATTCATTTAAC
>CAYJHS010000279.1:0-3215 GCA_964369815.1 uncultured Desulfovibrionaceae bacterium | reverse complement strand
TTTTTTGAAGGGAGGGGGTTTGGGGGAGGGGAACTTTTGTTCACAAAAGTTCCCCTCCCCCAAAAACAAAAAAAACATAACAACGAATACTACACGGAGCAGCACTGGGCGGGCATTCTGCCTGGACAGCTGTCCACCATGGGTTCGAATTCATCAGTATCGTCATTATAGCGCAAGAGCTTCCCATTATGCAGATCAAAATACCAGCCGTGTAGGCGCATTTCACCGGTTTCTACAGCATTTCTGATCCATGGGAAGGTCATCAAATTTTCAAGGGAGACACGAATGCCCCATTGTTCATAGGCTTGTAGGCGTTCTTCTTCGGTGGCATTGGGGAAGTGGGTGTCCACAACTTCTTTAGCTCTTTTTATAATTTGCATCCAAACACCAATAAACTCATCATTTTCATCGGTTTTTTCAAGCAGAGTATGCACACCGCCGCAGTTGGCATGTCCCATAACAATAATATCTTTAAGTTCTAAGTGGCGCACACCATATTCCATGGCAGCAGAAACCCCGTGCAACTTTTTGTCGGGGGAGTATGGAGGAACGAGGTTGGCTACGTTGCGAATAACAAAAAGATCTCCGGGGCGGCAATCGGTCAAAAATACTGGATCTACTCGGGAATCAGAACAAGCGATAACCAAGGCGAGCGGCCTTTGTCCTTCTTTGAGGTCTTCATAAATGTTATGTTCTTCACAAAACCACTGCTTTTGAAAACGTAAAAAGCCTGCGGCAAAACGCTTGGAGATATCGCCCACATAACGAGCTTGAGCTGTTTTATCAAATGACATATATGCTCCAGAATTAGTAATATATAATGATTTTTTGCGTAAATACCGTTTTTATTCCTCGATGGCAAGTAAAACATTTCCTTGCAATTTTACGGTGTTTACTTTAACATTAGTGTCCTTTTATAATCCTTGACAGCACTTTTATGACCTTCCAAAAAGTGCAAGATGCAGGAAGACGAAGAATTTTGCTTGGGAGTATATGTGGATATGCAGACCAAAGCAAAAACCAAACCTTCTCGAAGCATATTGTGCTTTTTCAACAGCCATTAAAGGAAACTCTATGCACGTCCCAGTGCTTAACGAACTTGTTATAATTTTTCTTATTTCCATTGTTGTTAATACCATTTGCAGTAAGATACGACTGCCGGCCACGGTGGGATTTTTGCTCACGGGCATTTTGTGTGGCCCTTCATTGCTTGGTATTATCTCCGACGTGCATAATTTGGATATTTTGGCGGAACTTGGGGTTGCTCTTTTACTCTTCACCATTGGCATGGAGCTTTCGGGTGATGCCTTAGCTCGTCTTAAAAAACCTGTATTTTTAGGCGGAAGCATACAAATTGGCCTAACTATCCTTTGCACCCTCGGCATTTATACCGTTTTTCGTGATAATAACATTGCACTAGGCATTTTTATTGGCTGCCTTGTGGCTTTGTCGTCATCCGCCATTGTGCTGCGTCTTTTACAGGAAAAAGGAACCATTGCCACACCTTCGGGCAAATTATCGCTGGCCATTTTGGTCTTTCAAGATATCATGGTAGCTCCCATGATGCTAGTCATTCCTTTGTTGGGCGGCACTATCACGCCAGATCCATTGGTGGCATTATGGGCGTGTATTAAGGTATTGCTTGTACTTGGGGGAGTATTTTTATTTGCACAGTTTGGCTTGAATCGATTTATGGAAGCGGTGGTGCGCACACGGGTGCGTGAACTTTTACTGCTCACCACGCTAGGGCTGTGTATGGGTTTAGCTTCTCTTACGGCTTGGCTTGGACTTTCCCTTTCTCTTGGTGCCTTCTTGGCAGGGCTGTTTCTTGCTCGTTCCGAATACAGCATGAGCGTTGTATCGGGCGTTCTGCCCTATCGTGACGTATTCATGAGTATTTTCTTTATTTCAGTGGGCATGCTCTTAAACATTGATTATTTAGTCGGTCACTGGCCTATGGTACTGGGATCCACCTTAATTTTTATTATCCTCAAGGCTCTGCTTATCTTACCTGCGGTGCTCATCCAGAAATACCCCTTGCGCACAGCCATTATTACAGCTTTAACCCTAGCACAAGTGGGAGAATTTTCTTTTATTTTAGCAAATTCTGGCGTTGATGCTGGCCTACTTAGCCCTATGCAATATCAGGCTTTTTTGGCCATGATCATTATTACCATGATGCTCATACCTGCCCTTATGCACTTTTCTCCCAGCATAGCCAACTATTTTGCGCATCACGACCATCATAAAAAATGTAAGAAGGGCACCACCATTAAGGCGACTGCCGGTCAAGTTGAACAACAAGAACTTGATGCCAATGCCGACACCAACGCCCATACACATGTTACGGAGCAACTTGAAAATCATCTCATTATCGTAGGTTTTGGCATCAGCGGACAGCACCTCGCACGGGCAGCAAAAAAGTGTAAAATCCCTTATGTTATTTTGGAAATGAACCCCGACACGGGGAACCGCTTCAGTGATACTGAACCCATCCATTATGGCGACGCCTCGCAGCCGGCGGTGTTAGAGCACCTTGGTATCCATGAAGCTAAAGCACTTGCCATTGTTATTTCTGATCCCACCGCAGTACAGGCCACCGTGGCTGAAGCTATTAATTTGAATCCACAACTGCAAATCATTGCCCGTACCCGTTTTGTAACACAGGTGACCACTTTGCAAAATCTTGGCGCCATGGATGTGGGGGCTGAAGAGTTTGAAACCTCACTGGAAGTATTCACAAGAGTCTTACATCATTACCTTATTCCACAGCAAGATATCGATGCCATAACGAAGGCCGTACGTAAGGAAAATGATGATAAGCTTCGTGCCACTTCGCAACAAACCGGCGACCTTGCCATCCTTATGGAACAACTGCCCGATGTGGGCACAGTAGCCATTCGCCTTGAAAAAGACGCCCAGCTTTGTAATACGAGTTTGCTGGATTCGGAACTTAGGCAAACACATGGGGTCATTGTGGTGGCCATCAACCAGCAAGGCACCTTTGTACCCACACCCGACGCAAGCCTTATCTTACGTGCCAATGACGTGGTGTACCTTTTTGGGAGCCAAGATAAATTGCATGACGCCATGAGAATGTTTAAGACGAAGAAATAGCAGTATAAATTTTGATTTTAAAATCTTTTGGGGGAAACTTTTGCTAGCGCCAAAAAGTTTCCCCCAAACCCCCTTCAAAACGCGCCTACCCCCATTCC
>CAYJHS010000278.1:0-3228 GCA_964369815.1 uncultured Desulfovibrionaceae bacterium | reverse complement strand
GTGAACAAAAGTTTTCCCCCCAGACCCCCCTTTCAAAAAACTTTCAATGCGACAACACCCTATTTTTAAATATCTATCTTGCCGCAACAAAAAAGGAAAGGGGGAACTCGAAAATTAAGAGTAGGTGGAGCTTTGCTTCACCGTTAACGATTAATTTTTGCAAATTCCGTAAGTAGGAAAACTTTTGTGAACAAAAGTTTTCCCCCCAGACCCCCCTTTCAAAAAACTTTCAATGCGACAATACTCTATTATTACATATTTATTTTGACGCAACGCCGCTTTATATCGTGGATAGTGAATAATAAGCGCGTTTTGAGGGGGGTCTGGGGGGAACTTTTTGGCGCTAGCAAAAGTTCCCCCCAGAAAAAATTTAAATAACACTGTCGCAAAAAAATCCCCAACACAAATGCGTCGGGGATTTTTATACATGTTATTAATACAGGCTTACAGGCCAGAATTAATTTGTTTAATGGTGGGCAAGCTTTTTACCATTTGTAAAGCCATGCGCAGTTGATTGTCCTTGGCAAGACGTTCTTTAACGTCTTCTTTTTCTTTGCGCTCTTTTTCTTGAGCAGCTTTATCTGCGGTGTTTACGTTAGGAGTATTTGCCTCTTCTGTGCTAGGTGTTTCAGCATTTTTTTGTTTTTTCTCTTCCTCACCCTCAATATGGCGGTTGAGGTTTTTTTCACGGATGATAAAGCGGCTATTGTTTTTACCATCTTCTTCTTTTGGTTGCTCAAAAGGAATTTCCATATCTGGGGTAATGCCTTCGGCTTGGATGGTGCTGCCATTAGGGGTGTAGTAAAGTGCAATGGTGAGCTTTAATCCGGAACCGTCAGCCAAGGGGATGATGTTTTGCACAGAACCTTTTCCGAAAGTCTTTTCTCCAAGGATGATTGCACGTTTATGGTCTCGTAAGGCGCCGGCAACAATTTCAGATGCTGACGCAGAGCCGGCATTAACCAAGACCACTACAGGCACAGTAACGTCGGTATTTTGCCTTTTGGCAGAATAGGTGCGCACGCTCATGGCATTGCGGCCACGGATGGAAACAATGTCACCCTTACTAAGGAAGGTGTCAGAGACAGAAACGGCTTCATCTACTAATCCACCGGGATTATTGCGCATGTCAAGTACAATACAATTTAAGCCTTTTGCTTCTGCTTTTTTAATAGCGGCGTGCATATCGTCGGTGGTGCGCTCAGAAAAACGAGTGATGCGCAGCCACAAGTAGCCTTTTTCAAGTTCATAGGCTTTAACGCTGACTAGAGGGATAGACTCACGAGTAATATTTACTGTTTCGGGGTTATTAGAGTTGGTGTGGATAATAGTTAAGCTGACCTTGCTTCCTTTGGGGCCGCGAATTTTAGAGACTACTTCTTGTAAAGATAGCTCGTGGGTGCTTTCTCCATTACCTTCCAATATTATATCACCGGGTTGAATTCCAGCACGAAAGGCCGGTGTGTCTTCAATGGGGGAGACTACTTTTATTTGTCCATTGTCCTGTGTTACCTCAATGCCTACGCCGGAAAATTCACCTGACGTATTTTCTTGCATTTCTTGATACTCTTTGGGAGTCATAAAGGTAGAGTGTGGGTCAAGATTTTCTAACATGCCCTTGATGGCGCCGTCTATGATTTTCTTGCTGCTTGTTTTTGTTACATAATGTTGATCAACAAGTTCAAGTAGTTGGCTGAAACGCTTGAGGGACTCGTACATGTTTTCTTCTTTGGCAAAAGAATTTTGTACGTTGAGGGTGACGCAGAGTATGGCTGCTAAAAAGCAGGTAGAAAATTTACGCATGAAAATCTCCAAGGGGGATATTGTGCTAAAGAGTTAATAAAATTATCTGAGTCTTACATCCAGTCCATGTTCACCATACTTTAAATATCGGATAGAGCCTGGAACTTTGTGCAAATCAATAACAATCCGTGTTTCATTTGTATGTTGTCCGATGCGTACATTGGAAACAAAAGCATTTTTAGGAACACCCGGAGCGCGTACTTTCCATGTGCCTGCAAGGTCTATGGCGAGCCTCTCGGGAGAAGAGTATCGTGTGACTTCATACTTTGGAAATTCACTGCTGTCAATGCGCACGGTTACACCATCTCCCACTGTGGCAACAGTAATTTTTTTGATAACTTTTTGAGCGTTAGCCGCTTTTGGGGTAGGTTTTTCTTCTGCAGGCTTTGTGGCACTTTTCTCCGGTGCTTTTTCTGTTGCTATGGCGGCGCTTTGGGTGGGCTTAGCAGGTGCTTCTTCTTTAGGTTTTTCTGCTTGAGCTTCTTCGGTTGCTACTTTGGTAGTTTCTTGTACACTTTGAGGAATAACCTGTACAACCGGTGCTTCTTGTACCTTTTCTGCCACGGTAACTTTTTCTGGATTAGGGGTAGTTGGGGCGCTAGGAGCTGCTGGAGCCTGTGCCGGAGTGTTTGTTGCTGGCGCGGGGATAACCACTTCACCTCTGAGTTTTTCGTCATGAGTTTGCGTAGATGTAGGGGGAGATGTAGGGGGAGATGTAGGGGGAGATGTAGGTGCAGGATCGGCTTTATTTTCTGCCTGGGTAGAAGTAAAAGGTTGCACGCCAGGATTGGTATATTCATTATAGGTAATAAGTCCCATGCCGAGCAATAAAACGGCAACTATTACAATGCCTACATTTTTATTCATAATAACTCCATATGTTGAGAAGGAATGTTCCTTTAGAAAAGCTTGTTAGTATATAGCATAAAAGATGGAAAATGAAAAGGCTTCCACTAGGCCTTGCGGTTTTTTCGTTGTGTGAGTACGGTATTGATTTTCGCTTCACAAATGTATGGGTGGCTGTATACGGTTTGGTAAATTTTTTTTCGCAGTGCAGCACCTCCGCTTCGCTTCGTCGCCGCAAATAGCTCAAAAAACTTTCCCAAACCGCATACAGTCCTTTGGTAATGTAACATGTTCTATAAATTAAATATAAAATTAAAATATCATGTATGGGCTTAGATAAAGTTTTTCCGCAGTGCAGCACTTATGCTTAGCTTCGGCGCCGCAAATAGCTCAAAAAACTTTCCCAAACCGCATACAGTCCTTTGGTAATGTAACATGTTCTATAAATTAAATATAAAATTAAAATATCATGTATGGGCTTAGATAAAGTTTTTCCGCAGTGCAGCACTTATGCTTAGCTTCGGCGCCGCAAATAGCTCAAAAAACTTTCCCAAACCGCATACAGTCCTTTGGTAATGT
>CAYJHS010000277.1:0-3239 GCA_964369815.1 uncultured Desulfovibrionaceae bacterium | reverse complement strand
GTGATTTCTGTGGTAGCTTTGGCATTGGTAATGCTTTCTATGGTGCTTTCAAGGGTGTATCTGTCTTCAATATATTCATAGCCATTGCTGGCTTTAGTTGACTGATTTTGTTCAGGATTTTTGGCGACGGTATCGCTTTTACTGCTTTGAGTATAGGCATTGGTGTAGGCTGTTTGGCTAGAAGATACGGCGGAAATAGACATAACATACTCCTTTTTTGCAAAGACGGTTACGACTGGCAATATGACGGAAAATATTGCCCATTCTCAGTTTACAGAGCATAAATTGTACCAAGCATCTATTCATTGCTATAAAATAAGATTAAAAAAGGGTTCCCGTAAAAATCTCGAAAGCCTTTTTTTGATATGCTGTAAAACTTCACATAGATGTATGCTTTACTAAGGCAGTTGAACGCCAAGGGAACTCATGCTCCCTTGAAGTTCTTTATCCGCTGCTACACCATTATAAAAAATCGCTCTTCGCACTTAAGCTCTGTGTGCTGTCGGCAATAAGGGCATTATATCTGTCCTCAACGCTACCACCAATATTGTGATCAGCTAAAGTGGTATTGTAGTGATTTTCCGTTGAGTTTTCCGGCAAAAGCTTTATCCATGCCCCGAGAAATTTGGGGTGCTACTACATCACCAAAGTTTACGTGGAAGGTCTTGTGATACCGTTTGTTATGTGACAGCGTGTAAGCAATAGGAGAGGACGTAAATAGCAATCTTTTAAAATATCCTTACTAAGCGGCAGCCGATAGGAGATGCTTGCAGGCTATAAGAAAATCATTGACTCACTGAGGATTTTTATTAAATCCAGTCAAAAATTTACAGAAAAACTTTCTTATCTCCTTGTGTAAGCAGGCAAATCTTTTTTTCAAAAAAAGCATAAAAGCGCTTGCTATTGATTTTAATTTTGACTATCATTCTCATGTTGATTGCATATTTCATTTTAAGGAGAAATTATGAAAGCATTAATTGTTTATGGATCCACCACAGGTAATACTGAATTTGTAGCCTCTCACATTGAAAAGTATCTTGCCGCAGAAGGTTTTGAGGTAAGTAATGAAAGCGCTGATAGCGTGAACGCAAAAAACCTTTGCGATGGTTATGACCTGATTTTGTTTGGTTGCTCCACTTGGGGTGACGAAGAAATTGAGCTACAAGATGACTTCATACCTCTCTTTGATGAGTTTGATAGTATCAATGCACAGGGCAAAAAAACCGCTGTTTTTGGTTGCGGTGATAGTAGCTATACTTATTTTTGCGGCGCAGTGGATGCCATTGAACAAAAACTCACTGGCTTGGGCGCAGAAGTTCTTGATACTTTAAAAATTGACGGCGATCCTCAGTCAGAAAAGGGCTCCATTGACGACTTTGCTAAAACTGTTGTTCCAAATGTAAATAAACAAATATTAAAACCGTGCATTGCTAAAAAAACATTGTCCATGACAAGGTAACATGACAACCCCTTATTTTGCGACCTTGAAAATGATACAGCTACATGCAATGCACGGTTTTTTTACTAATTATTAGGAGTCTACTATGGAACAAGCATTTCATATGTCATCACGTAAAAGTATCACTGGTTTACATATCACATTAATAGGTGATTTTGACCAAGATAACCTTAATGATTTTTCAACTCTCATCAATGAAGCAAATGCAGAAAATTCACGTATTTTCTTGGATGTACGCCAGCTACATCCTATGAATGATGCACAATGTTTGACTTTTAAAGGTTGCTATGCGCATGTTCCGTCAAAAAATGTGTATTTCAAAGGTGAACAAGGTATGAAGCTAGGGCACCAAGGCAATAGAATTTTATACATGAAAGAACACTCCTGTAAGTGTGATGGAGCTTGCAAAGCTTGTGCATGCAAAAGTAGAGTCAAAAATCGCAACGAAAAATTTGAATTTATCCGAGAAAAAATTGTAGCAAGATTTAGTTAAGCAATAGTTAGCAATAATCATTGGAATAACAGTACATTTTTTTAATATATTGATATTGCGTGTTTATTAAAGAAGCTCTAAGCAATATTTTCGCTAATGAAAGATAAATGGGCCGCGTCACTGAATAGGCCTCAAAAAAAACAGTAGTGAATAGACAAAAAGCACCTTAGCTAAATAGTTAAGGAATGTCATTTGCCGTCATAAAATCGGCAGTAGCAAGCTGAGCGATAATGATGTAAGTGGGGAAGTTTTCTTCTAACACTTTCTTTGTCATTTCTACTGCTGAAGTCATTGAAGATGCAAAAAAACAAATGAAGCAAGACTCCAAAGAGCTGCATCAATTGTTAGTCATGCGCTTACCTCCAAAAGTAAAAAAACTATTCACATGGGTGGAGTACCTGTACCCACGGTAGTAAAAAAAGAAGAAGCTATTTTAAGCTAGCTCTTGCGCGAATACCAAAAAACAATAAATTTTGACGTACATGTCATTGTATCACTACTTGCCTCAGCTAAGCGGCGTTAACAGGGATGGCATGGTGTGGGGCTTCTTTACAAAAAAAGGGGAAGGTCGAGACCTTCCCCTGTAATTTATTGTATTAAGCTCTTAAAACACACAAAATTATTCGTTTTCTGTGCCTTCAGCTTCAGCTTTTTCAGCCATTTTTTGTTGGAATAAGTCGCCAAGGCTTTGACCGGTTTCGGCAGGGCCTGCACGGAATTCCTTAGGCTTTTTACGTTCTTCTTCGTCACGAATTTGCTTAATAGACAAGCCTAAGCGGCGTTCTTCAGCACTGACGTGAATAACTTTAGCCTGAATTTCCTGACCTTCTTTATAAAGTTCAGAAGGAGTTTTTACTTTTTTACCGGAAAGTTCAGACACATGCACGAGACCTTCAATGCCTTCTTCTACCTCAACAAAGAGACCAAAGTCGGTAATGTTAGTTACGATGCCCTTTACGGTGCAACCTACGGGATAGGTAGTAGGCACGTGACCCCATGGATCGTCAACCAATTGCTTAACGCCCAAGGTGAACTTTTCACTGGCTTGGTCTACGGTAAGTACTTTGGCTTGAACCATGTCGCCAGTTTTGTACATTTCATTGGGGTGACGTACTTTCTTTGTCCAAGAAATGTCAGAGACGTGGATAAGACCGTCAATGCCGTCTTCGATACCAATGAACATGCCAAATTCGGTAATATTCTTAATGGCGCCTTCAAGGATAGTGCCTTCAGGGTATTTTTGAGCAACAAGTTCCCATGGGTTTGGCTTAACTTGCTTCATGCCAA